>NZ_JBHVWC010000034.1:0-16029 GCF_042882445.1 Kitasatospora sp. NPDC058218
CGGCATGAGTATCGCCGAGCGGTAAGCAGGTCTGCATCGAACAAGAGCGGTTCAACGAGCCAGTTCGAGCAAGTGCTCACGAAACGCCCTCTGAGAGGCCGCCACCGACCTCATCCGCGAGCTGCGTGCCGCCGCCGGGGTGCCCATCACTCGGGGCGTCCCGGGAGGGGTGGAATCTGGCGAGACCAGATGCCGCCCCTCCCCCCGCACCTCCTCCAGCCCCTCGCGGCCGGTGTTGCCGCAGATCAGCGCGAGCAACAGCAACAGCAACACGCCCCGGGGGAGGGGACCCGAAAGGGGTTCTGGATCAAGGACGACCCGACAATCCTGCCCGATCGGAGATCCACTGGATCGGCGAGACAGGGTGACCGAGAGCGGGCCCCGGCTGACTGGCCGGGGCCCGCTCAGTCCTCTGCGGCCGGGCAGTCGTCGTGCTCGACCAAGGCGGTGTGCGGGGTCAGGTCCTCGATCCACCGCCCGCGCACCCACAACTCGCAGTTCGGGCAGAGGCCCACCTCGACGGCCTCTTCACTGGCCGGCTTTCCTTCGGCGAGGCTCACGATGCACCTCCCGACAGATGTCTGCTGCACGAGCAACTGGGGACCATGCAGAGGCACACCAGGACGGCGGCGCGGGCTTCGTCGCGGATGCCTCCCGGGCACCCGTGGTGCGCGTCGAACAGGCACTCCGCGGAGACGTACCGGCCAGCCAGGCTGGTGTCGAGGTAGACCACCATGTCGGTCGGCCCGTCCGGGCGTGGGGCGACGGCCGTCACTGGGCCCCACCCCCTGAGCAGCGGGCGCACGCCCGCACTGCCCAGCCGAGCGGGGCCATGCCGACGCAGGTGGCTGTGTAGACGTGGCCGTCCGATTGCAGCGGGCCAGGGGCCCCGCACCGCCGGCAGCGCAACCCGTGCAACTGGTCCGATGTCAGGCCGGCCGCCGAGGGGTAGCCCCCGGGCAGACGGGCCGGTGAAGCAGCTGTATCCGCCATGACCAGCACCGTAGGGCGGGGTTTCTCAGCGCGAGGGCGGGGTTTCTCGATGTTTCGAGGCGGGTTCTCGTTGCTTCCCGGTGCTTCTCAGGTTGCGCCGAGTGAGTGACGGGCCGCAACGATGATGCGGCGGGCCTCGGCGTCCGTGGCCGCGGTCTGCTCGTACATCCCCCAGGCCCGGAGGTACAGCGCCACGTCTGCCTGGTCATCGAGATGCAGTGCGGCGTTGATCGTCTCGACGGTCACGTACGACTGGTCGTGGATCCAGAAGCCGTGCCGCAGCGTCAACGGCAGGTCCGCCGAGAACGGGATGACCCCAATGCGGACCGTGTCGAGCCCGACAAGCCCGGACAGCCGGTCCAGTTGGGAGGCGAGCACTCCGGGTGGGCACACCCGGGCCCTCAACGCCCCTTCCCAGAGGATGAACCGGAAGTGTCGGCCTGGCGCGTACAGCAGTTCCTGGCGGCGCATCCGCTCGCGAACGGCGTCGTCCGTGTCCCGGGGCGACTGGTGGAGCGCCGCTGAGGCGAGCAGGACATGCCGGGCATAATCGGGGGTCTGGAGCATGCCGGGCACCACGTTCGGCTCGTAGGCCCGCACGACCTGGGCGCTGCGCTCCTGTGCCCCGGCCTCTTGCTGGGCCGGCTGATGGCCGCTGGCCAGGCGGCGGCGCCACGACCGGTAGTGCGTCTCCAAGGTGCTCAGATCGGCTTGCAGGGAAGCGGACAAGGCGGGGTGGCCGGTCGCCCCGGCCCACGCGGTGAGGTCGTGGGGTGTGGCGGTCTGGCGTCCGTTCTCCAACTTGCTGATCTTCGAGTGGGGCCAGCCCAGCCGGGCGGCCAGCGCCCGGCCGGTCAGACCCGCGTCGCCACGCAACTGCTGGAGACGGACCCCGAGGGCTTCACGGGCCCGCTGGAAGTCGCTCACACCCGGGACGCCACCCGGTCCGCGAACTCCAACCGAGGCACGGCGTAGTGCCGTGCGCGGTCGCGGATCCGGCACGCGTCGAGGACGGCCTCGACGTCGTCGACCAGCTCTGCGCCGAGGTAGTTGTCGTCCTGGTCGAAGTGCATCTCCAGCAGGTGTTCGGAGTCGAACAGCCAGAAGTCGCGCTCCGGCAGGTTCAGGCGGCGGGCCGTCGCCCGCGACAGGTGCGTGATGTCCTCGCCTGCCTGGACGTTGGCCCATCCGACGTGCAGCAGGTAGGCCTGCCCGTCGGTAATCGGGTCGTCAGCGATACGCACCCGCCCGATGCGCTTGCCGGCCGCGGTCTGCGCGGCGATGTTCAGGCACCACGGGCGATTCGGGTCTGTCTGTGGATCCTCACCGCGCAGCCACCGCTTGAAGCCGTCTCCGGCGCGGTCGGACGCGTACCCGCGGCGGCTCTCCAACCGCCATGCGGTGTGGGCGAACCCGTCGTCGAAGAAGTGGTCGAACTGGGCGTCGCTGATGAACTCGGGCATGGCTCAGACCTTAGGAGTGAAGCGGGTCAGCAGGTCGCGGGGGACGACCACGAAGGTCTCGCCCGGCAGGACGTCGCGCAGCTGGGCGAGCGCTTCGGGGTCGGTGAGCCGGTAGCCCTGGACGACGATGTCGCCGGTCTCCGTCTCGTACAGCGTCGGGCACTTGCCGTCTTCACTGGTGCTGCCGAGGAACTTGAGCTTCACGGTGCTCTCCCTCTCTGCCGGGGTGGGCTACCAGGATGGCCCGATGGCTCAACTGGTGTGGGTGAAACCAGGACACCCGGCGAAAGATACGAGACGATGCCCGCCATTGGGGCGGACGAGCCGGCCCGCGAGAGGGGGCACGGTGGGGTACCGAAAGTCCTTCAAGGCCGGAGGGCTGCGCGTCACCGCGTCGAAGAGCGGCATCAGCTATTCAGCTGGCGTGAAGGGCGCCCGAGTGACGAAGCAGGCCAACGGGCGCGTCCGAACGACAGTGTCGGTCCCGGGGACTGGCATCTCCCACAGCCGGACCACAGGCGGACGGAAGGCACAGCCGCGTCCCGCGACCGCGGCGCCGCAGCGGTCCCGCCGGCAGCACACCAAGGGCGAGTGGATCAGCGCAGGCATCTTCTTGGCTCTGTTCCTTTTCGCGCTCTTCCTGTTCGGCTGACGCACGGCGATGCGCCCGGCCGCCGTGGTGGCAGCCGGGCGCATCAGGGTTCGATCAGGCGGTCAGGTCGACCTCGACGATCGCCGACGGGCGCAGGATCTCCAGACCGAACCGGCCCTCGAACCGGAAGCGGATCATGTTCCGCTCGAAGTCGGAGGCGCCGACCCCGGAGCCGAGGGCGTCCTTGTCGTACATGTTCTCCGACCAGTCGAGGACACCGTCCTCCAGGACGTGCAGGCGGGTTGCAGCCTGCCAGTCGACCAGGTGCGTGGTGCCGACTGTTTGCGACAGCGAGGTGACCACCGGCGCGCCCCACAGGCGGCGCGACGTCGGGTTCACCGCGTTGCCCGGACCGCCGTAGTAGAACCGGGCCTCGTTGTCCTGAAGAAGCTCGAACGCCTCCCAGTCGTCCGGGTGCATCAGCCAGCCGGCGCCCGTCAGATGGCCGACCTTCTCCAGCTTCGTCACGGCCTTCCGGGCGGTCACCAGGATGTCCGTGTCGAACGCCTGCGCCTGCGAGCCGGAGACGTTGGCGACGCCGGTCATGTGCTCGCCGGTGCCGTCGCCGTTGAGGACCTCGCCCTCCAGGGCGAGCTCCAGGCCCAGGCGCATCTCCTGATCGAGGAACTGCCGCAGCGACGGCGCGTCCTCCAGGTCGAACTTGTTGATCGGCTCCGAGAGGTGGGCGATCGTCCGCACCCGGTCATCGACTCGCGCGAGGGTGTAGAGGCTGGTGGGCTTCTTCGCCCCGGCCGCGACCACGGCGGCGTTGTTCGTCCGCACGGTCTGCCGCAGGTAGGAGAACCGCGGGCCCGTGTTCGGCGCGCCCGGGATCAGCTGCCGCAGCGACAGGACCGGCACGTCCATGCGGATCGGCTCCGGGTCCAGAGGCACCGTCACCGGCACCGTGCCCCCAGCGAGCAGGCCCTTGAACTGACCGAACTGGTCGCTCGCCCGCTTGATGACCGTGTCGCCCCAGGTCGAGCCGCCGGCCGCCTTCACCCGCGGGTCGAGGTGGTGTCCCTTCGACCCGCCGCGCGGGCCGGCGATTGCGTCGCCGAGCTCCACGAGGGTGTTGCGGGTGTTCTCGTCGGCCTTGGCCTTCTCGGTGCGGGCCTGAAGGTCCCGGCCGTCCTTGATCAGCCGCTCGACCTCGACACGCTCGGCATCGGTGAAGTCACGGCCTTCGGCCTCGGCCTTCGCGGAGATCGCGCGTGCCTCGGTAAGCGTGACCTTGAGCTGGGCGGAGAGTTCCTTGTACGTGGGCATATTCGTCCCCTTGGGAAGTCGGTGGATGCTTCCCGGCCTCTGGAGACGGACCGCAGCACGCGGCCCACACGGGGCGGCGGAGGGTTGGCCTCGACAGTCGTACCGGGGGCGCCGAACTTGGCGGACGAGAGGGCGGGGCGGGCCGACCGGAAGTCCAGTACGGGGCGGGCGACTTGGCGGGCAGCTCTCGCTGGCGGCCGTCGCACGCACCCCGTGCCGGTCCTACTCACGGACGGTCTCACGCCCGGCCGCTTGCGCTGGCCGTCGATCAACCTGACATCAGAGTACTACCGAACCCCCACAAAGCGGGAGGTCTCGACGCCGCTCCTGTACGTCGTCAACTCCGTGCAGCCACACGGGCAGGTGAGGACCAGGAGCCGGGCGGCCTGACCGCCATCGACCGTCCACACAGCCCCGTCCCCGTCCATCAGCTGGCCCTCAGAACAGGTCACCGTCCACGGCCGGGGAGGCTCCGTCTTGGCGTGCCCCAGCACCGCCAGCGCGACGCGCACTCCCTGCGCCTCCGTACCGTCCAGCATCCGCACCACACGGTCAGTCATGCCCGCCTCCAAATCGTCTCGTCCCAGTGATCCGCCACATCGGCGGCCATCTCAGTCGTGCGCGGCCGGCCGAGCGGATCCCGGTCGTCCTTCATGACCACCTTGCGGGTGGCCGGCCGGGCCGACTGAGGCTCGGCCTGATCGTCGTCGTGCTTCGCCATCTCTCCTCCTACGAGAACGGGTTGTCGGTGTCGTCGCCGTCCTGCTCCGATTGGTCCGCGAGACCGATCCGCACCCGCGCGTCGACCGTCAGGCCCAACTCGCGGGCCCAGTAGCGCAGCTGCTGCGATGCCTCGCGCATCGCCACCGTCGCAGGGTTCTTCACCAGCCGGCCGCGGTCGTGATCCGACCGGCCCTCAACCACCGGCCCGCGGTCCCGAACGTCCGCCGCCGAAATGGCGAACGCCGACCACCACGTGCAGTAGGCCGCGACTGCGGCCCGGTCACCCTCGCGGAACCGCGCGGGCTGCGAGGCGTACACCTCGGCCAGACGGTGCCATTCGGTGAGCCCCGAGACGTCGAGGATGTCCGGCTCGGTCGTCCAGTCGAGCCCCAGGCCGCCGACCTCGGCGTCCTTGGCCGCCGCCACGGCGGCCAAGTGGGGGATGAGTTTGAGCCCCGGAGGGGGTGCGAGAGGTGAAGCGGTACGTCGTGCGGGCATCGAAGCTCTCCGTCCAGAAGTGGTTGTGAAGTCTGCGGGCGTGTGCGGAGTTAACCGCGGCGGGCCCCCAGGGATGCGCGTCCGTGATTGGGACACCCCTACCCGGGTCAGGCTGCGTCGGGTCCGTCGTCCTCGTCGTCGGGGTGGTCGTCCGATGGGGCGGCGAGGCGGGCGAGCTTGGCGCGGATGCGTGCCTGCAGTCCCCATTCACGGGCAGCGGCGTAGCGTGCGCGCCGAGCCTGCTCGGCGTCGCGTCGGCGGGCGGCCTCGGCGATCAGGTCGGCGACTCGACCGTGTGATCGTTCTGGGATTTGTGGGATGTCGTTCACGGGGTGGTCCTCTCGGCCTTGGCGTAGATCAGCGGGTGTACGTCGAACTTGGGGGAGGGCTTTCGCCCCCGTACTCCGGGCCGGTCCGGCGGGGGCAGGAAGGCGATCCACCCGTAGTCCTCCAGCTCGCCGAGTGCGGTGGTGACGTCCTCGGCCTCTCCGGCCCACTTGCGGCCCTTGAGTGCCTGCCAGGCGTCACGGGCGGAGAACGGGGAGGCCGGATCAGGTCGGCTGCGCAGCCACGTGAGGAGGTCACGCAGGGGCCCGAGACGGCCCTCACCGTCGGCCCCCATGAGGTCGAACACGGCCTTGGCGTGCGCGATGAAGTACGGGGCCATGGCCAGCACCGAGGCCATGCGCTCCCTGGTAATGGTCGTCGCCTCGGGGTTCTCGTACACGGTGAGGCACGCGGCGATGCGGATGAGCTGGCCCCGGAACTTGCCTGCCCAGTCGGCCACTTCGTGGAGGTCCCCGCCGGGCTTCCGCCGCTTGGCGAAGCCGTTGTAGAACTCGCCGAACAGGGCACGGGCGGCCGGGTCGAGGTCGAGGGTGACGGCCTCGCCGCGGTTCCACACGCGTTCGACCAGGGCGCGGATGCGCTTGGCGTAGGTCTCGGTGACGGCGTACGGCACGGGCGGGGAGTCGAAGGTGTCCTCGGCGGTCGGGGCTGGCCGGGCGAAGAGGAACCGGCCGAGCAGGCCGTTCTCACGGAACTCGGGGTTCTTCTTCTCGATGCCGGAGAGGACGCCAGGCTGGATGATCAGGCCGATCGCCAGGAAGGTGCTCGACATGCGCGCGGACGACCGCCCGGTGCGGTCGATGGTGTACGGGCTGCCGGTGTAGGCCTCCAAGAGGAGGTCGGTGTTCGCCTTGCCGTTGTTGCCGTACAGGCCGCCCGCGACCTTGATGAGGCCGCCCTCGGAGGCGAGCAGGCCAATCCGTCCACCCTGTTCGTGCATCACCTTCGCGATGGCCTCCAGGGTGGCGTCACGGATGAGCAGCCGTGGCAGTTCGGGTTGCTCGCCGAGTTCGAGGAGCTTGGCCCGGGCGGCCTCGGCATCGGCAAGGGCGTTCTCCGGCTTGTCGCCGGCGGCCTTCTGCTCGGCCTTGGTCATCTGCCCCTGCGTGATGCGGATCTCCTGCGCGGTGGCTTCGATCTGCGGGCGGGCGGCCTCGATCAGGTCATCCTCGATCTCGCGAAGCGGTGCCGCGGCGGCGTTGAGTGCCGGTGTCTTCTTCTCGGAGGAGTCCGCCAGCGCGGCTAGGTAGAGGGCGAGTGACTCGTGCCAGTCCGCCTTCACCTTGACCCGGCGCCGGCCACCGGTAGCGGCGGAGATCGTGGCGAGGGCGGCGAACGCGACCAGGTCGGCCGGGACCTGGAGGGAGGCGGCGTTCGCGGTCACGAACGTGCCGAGCTCGCCGAGGTGCTCGACGGGGAACGGCGGCAGCGGGCGGGCGTCGAGGGGGATCGGCGCGTCCCACCCGTCATCCTCGGATCGCATCCCAGAAATCCCAGAAAGCCTCTGGGGGTCCGCAGAGCGGGACAGGTTCGGGATTCCGGGATTTGTGGGATGCGATTCGCAACTGTCCTCTTCAGGCCCGTAGCGGCTCCAGATCTCGCCGAGGAACGGGTCACCCTCGGGAACGTCGTAGTCGGTCACGCGGCGATCTCCAGAGGGGTGAGGTAGCGACCCGGGTGGCCGGGGATGGCGATGGGCGGCCAGTCGGGGGTGGCACGGAGCTGTCGGGGCGGGGGGAAGCGGCGGGCCTCGTCCTGCTCGGCGACGGTCGGCGTGCTGGCCATGGCTCGCAGGTGGCGGCGGACGGGCTCCCAGGCGGCCGCCTCGGCAGCGTCCATGGCGTCGGTCCACTGCTGGAACAGGTGGTGCTCCAGGTGGCGGACGAAGGCGTCGACCAGGGTGGGGCTCAGTTCCATGGCGGCCCCCAGGTGCGGGGGTGGCCGAAGCGGTGGTGGAGTTCCCAGAGCTGCCAGCCGGCGGCGGCGAGGCGGCGGAGCTCGGTGCGGGTCTCGCGGCGGGTGAGGCCGTATGGGGACGGCCCGAGGGCCCCCGCCGCGGTGGCGGGGGCCTCGGTGGTGGTGCGGCGGGTCATCAGCCGGCCTCGACCCCGGTGGCGGGGAGGTGGATGGGCCGGCTGTAGCAGACCGGGTCGACCAAGTGGCGCCAGATCAGCTGACGGGCGATCTGGTCGCGCTCGTGGGGGTCCTGGTCGGCGGGCATGACGATCATCGAGTGGCCGTCGATGTGCTGGAGCAGCATGCCGCTGAACTTGCCGCGAAGGTAGTCGGGGAGGTCCGCAAGCTCGACCTCGTTGAACTCCAGGCCGACGCGGTCGAGGAGTCCGGCGAGGGGCAGGTAGCGGACCACGTTCTCGGTGATCGGGCCGCCGTCGAGGGCCCGGATCACGTCCAGCACGGTGAGGGCGGTGGTGCGCGGGTCGGGGGTGGCGCGGACGAGTGCCATCACCTCCTCGGCGGTGGGCAGGCTGGTGGTCTTGGGCAGGGAGCCCGTAGTCTGGTTCACAGCGTTCTCCTTCGTGAGGTCGTCGCCCTGGGTCGCTGGCGAGCGGATAGCCCGGGGCTTCGTCGTGTCGGAGTGCGTCAGGCCCTTGCCCGGATTGCCGTCCAGGTGGGGGCCGTTCGCGTTTAAGCGGCGGCGTCGAGGGCGTCCATCCAGCGCTCGACGTCGGAGCGGCGGTAGCGGATGCGCCCGCCACGGCCGGGCGAAAGCTTCATGTACCTCGGCCCCAGGCCCAGATAGCGCCAGTTCCGCAGCGTTTTCGGGCTGAAGTTCGCGAGCTTTGCCGCCTCGGTTTCCGTTAGGTAGTCCACCACTTCCACCTCCATCTGTCGAGCTTTTCTCGACAAAGACTTGCATCATCACGGGACAGTCCGTGATGATGTGGAGCGTAGCCGGGACAATCCCGGTCCGCAAGATCCGTTGTTCTGTCGAGATTTCCTCGACTGGTAGCTTCAGGATCATGACGACGGGACGTATCGAAGTGGGACCGAGCGGGCGCACTGTCGCCGCGAACGTGAAGCGGCTGAGGGAGACGCGGGGGCTTACCCTCCGGGCGCTCTCAGTGGCGCTGAAAGACCAGGGGCGCTCTCTGAGTGCAGACGCTCTGAACAAGATCGAGAATGGCGCCAGCGACGAGCCGCGGGCTATTCGGCGAGTCGACGTCGATGACCTTGTCGCACTGGCAGTTGTTCTGGGTGTCTCGCCTGTGACGCTGCTGCTGCCGTCGGACGCCCGAGGGGAGACCGAAGTCACCGGCGCTGGCCGGGTCAGGTCTCACGACGCCTGGATGTGGGCGTGGTGCAACGATCCGTTGGTCCTTCCCGAAGGCGGCGAGGAGGCGGACCGCGCAGGGACGGAGTTCCTGTTGAACTCGCGACCTATCGGCCTCTTTTCTGCCCAGGGAGACGACAGGCTGATGCCGTTCGCGCCACGTCGGCCGAGGGGGTCTGGTGGCTAGGGTCTGGATTGAGGACCGCGCGACGCAGAAGGACTACGTCGCGGCGATGGTGAAGTGGCGGGCGGCGAAGAAGGCCGGCAGCAAGCGGGCCGAGCCGGACCGGTGGCGGGTCCGCTGGTACGACCCGGACGGCGCCCCCAAGGCCAAGACGTTCGGGAAGCTGCCGGCCGCCGAGAAGCACCAGCAGGAGACGCTGGAGCGTCTCGACAAGGGCACCTACCGTGACCCAAAGCAGGGCAAGACCCTGTTCTCCGACGTGGCGACCGCGTGGTTCGGCTCGCTCCGCCGGCCCGGGGAGCGGACCAAGGACGACTACCGGGAGCTGCTCGACCTGTACGTCCTCCCGAAGTGGGGGGCGTGGCCGGTCGCGTCGATCCGGTGGGAGCAGGTCTCGGAGTGGCTGACCGCGCTGTGCAACACGCCCGGCGTGCGGGGCAAGCCGCTCTCTCCGGCCCGGATCGGCAAGATCCACCTCGTGTTCGGCATGGTGCTGAAGTACGCCGTGAAGACGGGGAAGATCGCGACCAGTCCGGCCGTCGACCACGAGCTGCCGCAGGACGATGACGACGACGATCACGTCTACCTCACGCACGACCAGGTCGAGGTGCTGGCCGCGGCGGCGGGTGAGTACGCACTGCTGCTGCTGGTGCTGGCCTACTGCGGCATCCGGTGGGGTGAGGTGTCGGCGCTGAAGGCCGGCCGGGTGCAGGCGTCCACGCGTCGGCTGCGGATCGTCCAGGCGTACACGCGCAAGCGCGGCGGCGGGCTGCTGCTCAAGGACGTGAAGAACCACGAGAAGCGGTCCGTGCCACTGCTCGGCTCGCTGGTCCCCGATCTGCGGGACGCGCTCAAGGGCAAGGGGCGGGACGCTCTGCTGTTCACCGGCCGGGACGGCGAGCCGATGGGCTACTGGGAGTTCCGCTCGACCATCTTCGATCCGGCGGTGAAGGCGGCGGGGCTCGACAGCCTCGGCCTCACGCCGCACAAGCTCCGGCACACCGCGGCCTCGCTGGCGATTGCGGCCGGCGCGGACGTGAAGGTGGTGCAGCAGATGCTCGGCCACAAGTCGGCGGCCATGACCCTCGACGTCTACGGGCACCTGTTCCCGGACCGCCTCGACGAGGTGGCGAACGCCCTCGACACGGGCCGCGCCGCTGCACTGGCGGCCAGGACTGCGCTCGCCGCTTAGGGGGGCGATCAGATCCATGTGTACAAAATGCGTACTGCCCGCCCGGTGTGTACCGGACGGGCAGTAGTAGAAGGGCCTATGAGCTGGCACTTCTGGTCAATCTCTGTGCACCGCACCCGCGTGGCGAACGCAGGCCGCGTGCGGTGCGAGTCTTGAATTCGCGCCTCAGGAGTCCGGGTAGAGGGCCGGTTCGCCCTGGGGCGGTCGGGGCCGTGGGCCCCGGCGGAGTCAGGCCTGGACGGCGTTGACGCGCTTGGTGATGGCCGACTTCTTGTTGGCGGCCTGGTTGGCGTGGATGACGCCCTTGCTCACGGCCTTGTCCAGCGCCTTGGAGGCGGCGCGGGCCAGCACGACGGCCTTCTCGGTCTCGCCGGAGGCAGCGGCCTCACGGGCCTTGCGCAGGGCGGTCTTCAGCGAGGACTTGACGGCCTTGTTGCGCAGGCGCGCCTTCTCGTTGGTCTTGTTGCGCTTGATCTGGGACTTGATGTTCGCCACGAAGGAGCCTCAGTCTTGTCAGTAAACGGTTCTGGGGTCCCCCCGGCCGAAGGCTGGGGGAGGTTTGCACCGCGCGGTCGCCGGAAAGCTGAGAGGGCATGCCGGGTCCAGGTGCAGCGCCCCACGCTACCAGGGGCGCACCGCCCGCCCAAACCGACCGGGTGCGGTTCAGGCCCGGAGCACCGGCTCGCCGTAGTGCTCCACCTCGGGGAAGGGCCGGTAGAAGCGGTGCAGCAGCTCGCGCCACCGCTGGTACTCGGCGGAGCGGCGGAAGCCCTCCGTGTGGTCCTCCAGCCTCTCCCATTCCACCTGGAGCAGGAACCTGGCGCCGCGGCCCTCGTCGAGGCAGCGGCGCAGCGCGAGGGAGCGGAAGCCGGGCTGGACCGCGATCAGTGGTTTCGCCTCCGCGAAGGCGGCGAGGAACGCGTCCTCCTGGCCGGGGACGACGTCGAGGAGGGCGCTTTCCAGGATCATGGGAGGTCATCCTGCCCGCCGGGGGCCGCCGCGGGAAGGCACGCCGGGAAGCGGCATCGGAAGCAGCGCCGGGACGCCCCGGAGCGGCCCCGGTGGAACCGAACGGCGGCGGACGTCGCGCTCGTGGGAGGATGGGAAGAACTATTTCGATCGGACGACTGTCCGGTCCCCGGGAAACCGGTCAGCGATGACCCGGACACCCCCGGCCCCCGGACCAACGGAGAATCGGACCAAGGTGCCCGCGACCCCCAGCAATGTGCCAGAGCCCAGCCGTACCGACCCGGCGCTGATCCGCAACTTCTGCATCATCGCCCACATCGACCACGGCAAGTCGACGCTCGCCGACCGGATGCTGCAGATCACCGGGGTCGTCGACCCCCGGCAGATGCGCGCCCAGTACCTCGACCGGATGGACATCGAGCGCGAGCGCGGCATCACGATCAAGTCGCAGGCGGTCCGCCTCCCGTGGGCGCCGAAGACCGGACCGGACGTCGGCTCGACGCACATCCTCAACATGATCGACACCCCGGGCCACGTGGACTTCACGTACGAGGTGTCCCGTTCGCTCGCCGCCTGCGAGGGCACCATCCTGGTGGTGGACGCCGCTCAGGGCATCGAGGCGCAGACCCTCGCCAACCTGTACCTGGCGCTGGAGAACGACCTCACGATCATCCCGGTGCTCAACAAGATCGACCTGCCGGCCGCCCAGCCGGAGAAGTACGCCGCCGAGCTCGCCCACATCATCGGGTGCGACCCGGAGGACGTCCTCAAGGTCAGCGCCAAGAGCGGTCTCGGCGTGCCGGAGCTGCTCGACCACGTGGTCGAGAAGATCCCGGCGCCGGTCGGCGTCAAGGACGCCCCGGCCCGCGCGATGATCTTCGACTCGGTGTACGACTCCTACCGCGGCGTGGTCACCTACGTCCGTGTCGTCGACGGCCAGCTCACCAAGCGTGAGCGGATCGCGATGATGTCGACCGGCGCGACGCACGAGCTGCTGGAGATCGGTGTCATCTCGCCGGAGCCGAAGGTCGCCGACGGCCTGGGCGTCGGCGAGGTCGGCTACATCATCACCGGTGTGAAGGACGTCCGGCAGTCCAAGGTCGGTGACACCATCACCTCGATGCACAAGGGTGCGACCGAGCCGCTGGGCGGCTACAAGGACCCGCGCCCGATGGTGTTCTCCGGTCTCTACCCGCTGGACGGCTCGGACTACCCGCTGCTGCGCGACGCCCTCGACAAGCTGCGGCTGAACGACGCCGCGCTGGTCTACGAGCCGGAGACCTCGGTCGCGCTCGGCTTCGGCTACCGCTGCGGCTTCCTCGGCCTGCTGCACCTGGAGATCATCCGGGAGCGCCTGGAGCGCGAGTTCAACCTCGACCTGATCTCCACCGCCCCGAACGTGGTCTACCGCGTGGTGATGGAGGACGGCACCGAGCACACCGTCACCAACCCGAGCGAGTTCCCGACCGGCAAGATCGCCGAGGTGCACGAGCCGGTCGTCCGCGGCACCATCCTGGCGCCGAACGAGTTCGTCGGCGCGATCATGGAGCTGTGCCAGGGCCGCCGCGGCAACCTCCAGGGCATGGACTACCTCTCCGAGGACCGCGTCGAGCTGCGCTACACCCTGCCGCTCGCGGAGATCGTCTTCGACTTCTTCGACCACCTGAAGTCCAAGACCCGTGGCTACGGCTCCTTCGACTACGAGCCGATCGGCGAGCAGACGGCCGACCTGGTGAAGGTCGACATCCTGCTGCACGGCGACGCGGTGGACGCGTTCTCCGCGATCGTGCACAAGGACAAGGCCTACAACTACGGCGTGATGATGGCCGGCAAGCTGCAGAAGCTGATCCCGCGCCAGCAGTTCGAGGTGCCGATCCAGGCCGCCATCGGCTCCCGGGTGATCGCCCGTGAGACGGTCCGCGCGATCCGCAAGGACGTTCTCGCCAAGTGCTACGGCGGTGACATCTCGCGTAAGCGCAAGCTGCTGGAGAAGCAGAAGGAAGGCAAGAAGCGGATGAAGATGGTCGGCCGCGTGGAGGTCCCGCAGGAGGCCTTCATCGCCGCGCTGTCCACCGACGCCGAGGCGCCGAAGGAGAAGAAGTAGCCGCCGGCGCGAGCTGAGCAGTACCAGCGGTACCAGCAGGACCAGCGGTACCGCCAGGACCGGCCGTACCGCAGGACCAGCAGGCCGACGGGCCCGGGGCGAGTCGCCCCGGGCCCGTCGGCTTTCTCAACGCAGTGTCCAGATCACGCCGTTGACGATGGCGGCCTTGATCAGCCGCCCGGTCCGGCCGGTCAGCACCGAGGGCCGCATCGAGTCGTCGCCGTGGATCAGCTGGACGAGGGCGTCCCGGCGGCCGAGGCTCAGGCACTGCAGGCCGTACCGGAACGCGAAGGGCTTGTCGGTGCGTCCGGCGAGTACCTTGCCGAGGTAGCCGCCCATCGGCTGGGCGGTGGCGCAGCCCATCCGCAGGGTGCCGGTGCCGGGGACGGTCACCGCGGCCGCGTCGCCGATGACGTACACCTCCGGGTGCGAGACCGAGCGCAGGTGGCCGTCGACGACCGCCTGGCCGGCCGGGTTGACGGTCAGGCCTGCCTCGGCCGCCAGCGGGTGCGGCTCCATGGCGGCGGCCCAGACCACGACGTCCGCGGGGATCCGGCCGCCGGTGGTGGTCAGGCCCTCGGCGTCGACCTCGGTGACGGTGTGCTGCTCGTGCACCTCGATCCCGAGCCGGGCCATGACGCCGCGGACGTGGCTCCGGCCCCGGGGCGAGAACCAGCCGCCGACCTGGCCGGCGGCGACGATCCGCACCTGCCACCCGGGGTGGGCCTCGGCGATCTCGGTGGCCAGCTCGATGCCGGTGGCACCGCCGCCGACCACGGCGACGGTGCCGGGGCGTTCGGCGGTGCGCAGCCGCTCGCCCAGCTCGGCGGCCCGCTCGGCGGGGTAGGCGTGCTCCGCGGCGCCGGGGACGGCGTGCCAGGCGGTGCGGCTGCCGAGGGCGTAGACCAGGGTGTCGTACGCGACGGCCTCGCCGGTGTCCAGGAACACCTTGCGGGCGGTGAGGTCCAGGCCGGTGGCGCGGGCCGGGACGTGTCGCACGCCGCGGCCGCGGATCACCTCGGCCAGGGCGGGCCGGTGCTCGGGGTGGCCGGCGGCGGTCTCGTGCTGGCGGATGCGGTGCAGGAAGCGGGTCTCCGGGGCGATCAGGGTCACCGGGTGGCGCTTGCCCGCTCCGGTGGCCGCGGTCAGTCCCGCATAGCCGGCACCCAGTACGACGATCTGCTTCTCGGTCATGTCGTCCGCCTTCTCCGCAGCCGGAGCGCCCTTTCGAAGCGCTCTGTCGACACGCTCTCGGTGCGTGTTCGGGAAGGGGACGACACGGCCGGTCAGGCTGTGACAGTGAGCCGCGTCACAGGCCCGGGTGCGACGGGGCGACCCTGGTCACCTGGGTCAGCTTCTCGGGGTTGACCACCACGTAGGCCTCGGTGATCCGGCCGTCGGCGACGGTGAACGCCAGCACGCCGACGACCAGCCCGTCGGCGTCGTGGACGAGCAGCCCCGGTTCGTCGTTGACGAGCACGGACTCGATGCCCATGCCCGGGGTGAACCACTTCGCGACCAGGCCGGCCACCAGGCGGGAGACCTTGTCCGCGCCGAACACCGGGCGGGCGCCGGCGGTGACGACGCCGCCGCCGTCGGAGTGCCAGACGACGTCCGGGTCGAGCACGGCCAGCAGGCCCTCGATGTCGCCGCGCGCGGTGGCGACGGCGAAGGCCGCCACGGCCTGCCGGTGCTCGCCGGGGTCGGCGGTGGCGCGGCGCCCACCGTCCTTCACCCGGCGCCGGGCCCTGGAGGCGAGCTGGCGGGCGGCGTCGGGGGAGCGGTCGAGCGAGGTGGCGATCTCGTCGAAGCCGACCGCGAACACGTCGTGCAGCACGAAGGCGGCGCGCTCGGCGGGCGTGAGCTGTTCCAGGACGGCGAGCAGCGCCAGCGAGACGGACTCGCCGAGTTCGGCGAGTTCGGCCGGGGAGGCGGGGGAGTCCTGGTAGGAGACGACGGGTTCGGGCAGCCACTCGCCGAAGTAGGCCTCCCGGCGGGCCCGGGCCGAGCCCAGCTGGTCGTAGCAGAGGCGGGTGACGACGGTGCTCAGGAAGGCGCGCGGGTCGGTGACGGCGGACCGGTCGGCGGAGCGCCAGCGCAGCCAGGCCTCCTGCAGCACGTCCTCGGCGTCGCTGAAGGAGCCGAGCAGCCGGTAGGCCACCGAGCCCAGGTAGCGGCGGTTCGCCTCGAAGGCGTCGGGGGGCGCCGCGGCAGCGGCCGACAGGTCGTCACTCACGGGCCCACCGTAGCGTCCGGGGCCGGCGGGCGGAGAGCCGGAGGGGGGTGTTGGGTGAAACAAACACCCCCCCCAACCCCCCCACCCCCCCCCCCCCCCCCGGGAA
>NZ_JBHVWC010000034.1:16039-57449 GCF_042882445.1 Kitasatospora sp. NPDC058218
TCCGGGGCCCCCCGTCGCGTCGGGGGCGGGGGGGCGGCGTGCCGGTGGGGGTGGTGGGGTCAACCCCCCCCCCCCTCCGGCCGCCAGACCCCGGCCACGGACGCGGGTCAGTCGACCTCGGCCACGGCCTCGGCGAACTGCGCCTGGTACAGCCGGGCGTAGGCGCCGCCGGCGGCGATCAGCTCGTCGTGGGTGCCCTGTTCGACGATGGAGCCGCTCTCCATCACCAGGATCACGTCGGCGTCCCGGATGGTGGAGAGCCGGTGGGCGATCACGAAGCTGGTGCGGCCGGTGCGCAGCCGGGCCATGGCGCGCTGGATCAGCACCTCGGTCCGGGTGTCCACCGAGCTGGTCGCCTCGTCCAGGACCAGGATCGACGGCTGGGCCAGGAACGCCCGGGCGATGGTGATCAGCTGCTTCTCGCCCGCGCTGACGCCGGTGCCCTCGTCGTCGATGACGGTGTCGTAGCCGTTCGGCAGGGTCCGTACGAAGCGGTCCACGTGGGCGGCCCTGGCCGCCTCGACGACCTGTTCGTGGGTGGCCCCCTGGGCCCCGTAGGCGATGTTGTCGGCGATGGTGCCGCCGAACAGCCAGGTGTCCTGGAGGACCATGCCGATGCCGGAGCGGAGGTCCTCGCGGGACATCGCCGCGATGTCGACGCCGTCCAGGGTGATCCGCCCGCCGCTGACCTCGTAGAACCGCATCAGCAGGTTGACCATGGTGGTCTTGCCGGCGCCGGTCGGGCCGACGATGGCGACGGTCTGGCCCGGCTCGACCTTCAGCGAGAGGTCCTCGATGAGCGGCTTGTCGGGGTCGTAGCGGAAGGAGACGTCCTGGAAGGCGACCCGGCCGCGCACCGCGTCGGGGCGCTCCGGCATGGCGGGCTCCGGGGTCTGTTCGGGCGCGTCCAGCAGTTCGAAGACGCGCTCGGCGGAGGCTACGCCGGACTGCACCAGGTTGGCCATGCTGGCGACCTGGGTGAGCGGCTGGCTGAACTGCCGCGAGTACTGGATGAACGCCTGCACGTCGCCGATCGACAGCGCGCCGCTGGCGACCCGCAGGCCGCCGACGACGGCGACCAGCACGTACTGCAGGTTGCCGATCAGCATCATCGCGGGCTGGATGATCCCGGAGATGAACTGCGCCCGGAAGCTGGCCTCGTACAGCGCCTCGTTGTGCTCCCGGAAGGTCTCGGCGGACTCCTTCTGCCGGCCGAAGACCTTCACCAGCGCGTGGCCGGTGTACATCTCCTCGATGTGCGCGTTCAGCTGGCCGGTGGACTTCCACTGCTGGACGAACTGCGGCTGCGCCCGCTTGCCGACCCTGGTCGCCACCATCACCGACAGCGGGACGGAGACGAGCGCGATCAGGGCGAGCAGCGGTGAGATCCAGAACATCATCGCCAGCACGCCGACCACGGTGAGCAGTGAGTTCACCACCTGGCCCATGGTCTGTTGCATGGACTGGCCGACGTTGTCGATGTCGTTGGTGACCCGGCTGAGCACCTCGCCGCGCGCCTGCTTGTCGAAGTAGCTGAGCGGCAGCCGGGCGAGCTTGGCCTCGACGTCCTGGCGCAGCCGGTAGCTGGCCCGCTGGATCGCCTTGGTGGCGAGCCGGCCCTGGGCGATGCCGAAGACGGCGGAGGCGAGGTAGATCACCAGCACCCAGAGCAGCACGGTGCCGATCGCGCCGAAGTCCATGTGCTGGCCGGGGGTGAAGTCGACCGAGGAGAGCAGGTCGGCGGTGCCGCCGTCGCCGTTCGCCCGCAGGCCCGCGACGGCGTCCGCCTTGGAGGTGCCGGCCGGGAACTGCTGGCCGACCACTCCCGCGAAGATCAGGTCGGTGGCCTGGCCGAGCACCTTGGGGCCGGTCACGGCGCAGCCGATGCTGAGCACGCCGAGTGCCAGGACGCCGCTGAGCAGGGCGCGTTCGGGGCGCAGCAGGGTGAGCAGCCGCTTGCCCGAGCCCTTGAAGTCCATCGACTTCTCGGAGCCCTGGCCGCCCATGAACCGGCCGGGGCCGGCCGGGCCGCGGCGGGCGGCGGCGGCCTGCGAGTCGCTGGGCAGCTCGCCGGCGCCGCGGCCCTTCCTGGCGGGCGCCTTGTTCTGCGGGGTGGTCACGCCGCCTCCTGCTCGGTGAGCTGGGAGAGCACGATCTCCCGGTACGTCGGGTTGTCGGCCATCAGTTCGCCGTGGGTGCCGCTGCCGACCACGGCGCCCTCGTCGAGGACGACGATCCGGTCGGCGTCGCGGATGGTGGAGACGCGCTGGGCGACGATCAGCACGGTGGCGTCGGCGGTCTCCCGGGCGAGCGCCTTGCGCAGCCTGGCATCGGTGGCGTAGTCGAGCGCGGAGAAGGAGTCGTCGAACAGGTAGACCCCGGGCTTGCGGACGAGTGCGCGGGCGATGGCCAGGCGCTGGCGCTGGCCGCCGGAGACGTTGCCGCCGCCCTGGGCGATCGGGGCGTCGAGGCCCTCGGGGAGGCGTTCGACGAACTCCTTGGCCTGGGCGACCTCCAGGGCGTGCCAGAGCTCCTCGTCGGTCGCGTCGGGCCGGCCGTAGCGCAGGTTGCTGGCGACGGTGCCGGTGAACAGGTAGGGCTTCTGCGGGACGAGGCCGACGGTGTCGGCGATCGTCTCGGGGGCGAGCTCGCGGACGTCCACGCCGTCCAGCAGGACCTGTCCGGCGGTGGCGTCGAAGAGCCGGGGGACGAGGCCGAGCAGGGTGGACTTGCCGCTGCCGGTGGAGCCGATGACGGCGGTGGTCTCGCCGGGGCGGGCGGTGATGTCGATGCCGCGCAGGACGGAGGCCTCGGCGCCGGGGTAGCGGAACTCGACGGCGCGCAGTTCCAGATGGCCCCGGGCCAGGAGTTCGGTGACGGGTGTGGCCGGCGGGACGACGCTGGAGCTGGTGTCCAGGACCTCCTGGATGCGCTCGGCGCAGACCTCGGCGCGCGGCACCATCATGAACATGAAGGTGGCCATCATGACGCTCATCAGGATCTGCATCAGGTAGGAGAGGAAGGCGGTCAGGGCGCCGATCTCCATGCCGCCGCTGTCGATCCGCTGCGCGCCGAACCAGAGCACGGCGACGCTGGAGACGTTCACCACCAGCATCACGGCCGGGAACATGAACGACATCAGCTGGCCGACCTGGAGGGCGACGCCGGTCAGGTCCTTGTTGGCGTCGGCGAACCGGGCCTGCTCGTGGTCGTCCTTGACGAAGGCGCGGATCACCCGGATGCCGGTGATCTGCTCGCGCAGGATCCGGTTCACCGTGTCGATCTTCTTCTGCATGCTGCGGAACTTCGGGCGCAGCGAGCGGACGAGCAGGACCACCACGACGCCCAGCAGGGGGACGACGGCCAGCAGCAGCGCGGAGAGCGGCACGTCCTGGTTGAGCGCCATGATGATGCCGCCGACGCACATGATCGGTGCGGCGACCATCAGGGTGAAGCTCATCAGGGCCAGCATCTGGACCTGCTGGACGTCGTTGGTGGTCCGGGTGATCAGGGAGGGGGCGCCGAAGGTGCCGACCTCGCGGGCGGAGAAGGTCTGGACCCGGTCGAAGACGGCGGCCCGGACGTCCCGGCCGAACGCCATGGCGGTGCGCGCGCCGTAGTGGACGGCGCCGATCGAGCAGAGCGCCTGGACGACGGTGACGGCGATCATCACACCGCCGATGCGCAGGATGTAGCCGGTGTCGCCCTTGACCACGCCCTGGTCGATGATGTCGGCGTTCAGCGTCGGCAGGTAGAGCAGGGCCAGGGTGGACACCAGCTGGAGCATCACCAGCAGGGAGATCGGTCGGGAGTACGGGCGCAGATGCGCCCTGAGCAGTCTGATCAGCACTGGCACACTCTTGTCGTCGGCAGTGGGGATTCGCATCCCAATTCTCATGCTTCGGTGGACTCGTACAGGTGATTCGGGCTTCGCCGCCCCGAGGTTTGTCCAGTCCTTTGCCGAACCTACCGGCGGGCCCGGTTGCGCGCTGCACCGGTGGCCCGCCGGTGTGCCAGCTGTCCTCACCCTCTTACGGAATGACCGGTTTCCCCCTAGGCTGCTGATTGCCCCCTTGTTACTCGCCGGTACCCGTCCGGTTAACCGGGGGCCCGGCGACCGCCCCCACGGGCGCCGCGACATCCCTCAGACGGCCACCCGCCTCCGGAGGTCCTCGTTGAGTTCCGCGCAGTCCCTGATCGACTCCGGCCGTGCCGACATCGTCGCCGCGCGTCCCGCCTCCGTCGCCCACCTGTTCCTGGAGCGGGTCGCCGCCACGCCGGCGGGTGAGGCCTACCGCTTCCCCGTCCCGGTGGACGAGCACGCGGCGGACGGCGCCCCCGGCGCCGAGCAGTGGCGCTCGCTGACCTGGGCGCAGACCGCCACCCGGGCGTTCTCGGTGGCCGCCGGCCTGTTGTCACTGGGCATCCGCCCGGAGGACCGGGTCGCTCTGATGTCCTCCACCCGGCTGGAGTGGGTCGTCGCCGACCTCGGCAACATGTGCGCGGGCGCGGCCACCACGGCCGTCTACCCCAGCACCAACGCCGACGAGACGGCCTACATCCTCTCCGACTCGGGCTCCAGGGCGCTCTTCGTCGAGAACGAGAAGCAGCTCGCCAAGGTGATCGGCGAGCTCGGGCAGCTGCCCGAGCTGCGCACCGCCGTGCTCTTCGACGGGGCCGTGCCCCCTGAGGTGCCGGCCGGGCTGAACGTGCTCACCCTGGCCGAGCTGGAGCAGCTCGGCGCGGAGTACCTGGAGCAGCACCCGGACGCCGTGGAGAAGGCCGTCGCCGCGCTCGACAAGGAGCAGCTGGCCACCCTCATCTACACGTCCGGCACCACCGGCCGCCCCAAGGGCGTGCGCCTGGTGCACGACTGCTGGGCGTACCAGGGCCGGGCCCAGGAGGAGAGCGGGCTGCTGCGCGCGGACGACGTGCAGTTCATGTGGCTGCCGCTGTCGCACGTGTTCGGCAAGAGCCTGATCTGCGGCCAGATCGCCACCGGCCACGTGATGGCGCTGGACGGCCGGGTCGACCGGATCATCCACAACCTGCCGGTGATCCGCCCGACCATGATGGCCTCGGCGCCGCGCATCTTCGAGAAGGTCTACAACGGCATCGCCGGCAAGGCCCGGGCCGAGGGCGGCGCCAAGTACAAGATCTTCATGTGGGCGGCGAAGACCGCCCGCGACTACGCCCGGGTCACCCAGGCCAACCGGATCGCCACCGGGCGCGACAGCGCCCCGCTGGGGCTGCGGCTGCAGCACGCGCTGGCCGACAAGCTGGTGTACGTCAAGATCCGGGCCGCCTTCGGCGGGCGGATGCGCGGCTCGGTGTCCGGCAGCGCCGCGCTGGCACCCGAGATCGGCTACTTCTTCGCCGGCGTCGGCGTGCCCGTCCTGGAGGGCTACGGCCTGACCGAGACCTCGGCCGGGGTCTGCGTCAACCCCGCCGAGGACGTCCGGGTCGGCACCATCGGCACCGTGCTGCCCGGCACCGAGGTCCGGATCGCCGAGGACGGCGAGATCCTGCTCCGCGGTCCCGGTGTCATGCGCGGTTACCACAACCTGCCGGAGAAGACCGCGGAGGTGCTGGAGCCGGACGGCTGGTTCCACACCGAGGACATCGGCGAGATCGGCAAGGACGACTTCCTGCGGATCACCGACCGCAAGAAGGACATGTTCAAGACCTCCGGCGGCAAGTACGTCGCGCCGAGCGAGGTGGAGGGCAAGTTCAAGGCGGTCTGCCCGTTCGTCAGCAACATCCTGGTGATCGGCAACGGCCGCAACTTCTGCGCCGCGCTGATCGGCCTGGACGAGTCGGTGATCATGCCGTGGGCCGCCGAGCACGGTCTGGCCGGCAAGTCCTACGCCGAGGTGGTCGGCGACCCGAAGACGCACCAGCTGATCGACGGCTTCGTGCAGCGCCTCAACACCGACCTCCAGCGCTGGCAGACGATCAAGAAGTTCACCCTGCTCCCGCGCGACCTGGACATCGAGCACGGCGAGCTCACGCCGAGCCTGAAGATCAAGCGCCCGGTGGTCGAGCGGACGTACGCGGACGCCGTCACCGAGATGTACGCGGGCGCCAACGAGGCCTGATCCGCCCGTCGTCCCGTGCGGCAGCCGGGCCCGCCCGTTTCGGGCGGGCCCGGGCCGTACGGGACAATGGGGCCATGCCCTCCGCACTCCCCGACGGCGAACCCGTGCCGTCCGACGGTTCCCTGCCCGCGCACGCCCTCACCGGGCTCGGGTCGCGGCCGTTCGGCTTCTACCTGCACGTGCCGTACTGCGCGAGCCGCTGCGGCTACTGCGACTTCAACACCTACACCGCCACCGAGCTGCGTTCCTCGGGCGCCGTCGCCTCCCAGGAGACGTACGCCGACAACGTGGTCGCCGAGATCCGGCTGGCGCGCAAGGTCCTCGGCTCCGCCGACCTGCCCGTGCGGACCGTCTTCCTCGGCGGCGGCACGCCCACCCTGCTGCCCGCCCGGGACCTGGTGAAGATGCTGGCGGCCATCCGCGAGGAGTTCGGGCTCGCCGACGGCGCCGAGATCACCACCGAGGCCAACCCCGAGTCGGTCGACCCGGCCTACCTCGCCGAGCTGCGCGCCGGCGGCTACAACCGGATCTCCTTCGGCATGCAGAGCGCCCGGCCGCACGTGCTCCGACTGCTCGACCGCCACCACACCCCGGGCCGCCCGGAGGCCTGCGTGGCGGAGGCCCGCGCGGCCGGCTTCGAGCACGTCAACCTCGACCTCATCTACGGCACCCCCGGCGAGTCCGACGACGACTGGCGGGCCTCGCTGGACGCCGCGATCGGCGCCGGACCGGACCACGTCTCGGCCTACTCGCTGATCGTCGAGGACGGCACCAAGCTGGCCGCCCGGGTCAAGCGCGGCGAACTGCCGATGATCGACGACGACGTGCACGCCGACCGCTACCTGATCGCCGAGGAGGCGCTCGCCGCCGCCGGCTACTCCTGGTACGAGGTCTCCAACTGGGCCACCACCCCCGAGGGCCGCTGCCGCCACAACGAGCTCTACTGGACCGGCGGCGACTGGTGGGGCGCCGGCCCCGGCGCGCACAGCCACGTCGGCGGCGTCCGCTGGTGGAACGCCAAGCACCCGGCCGGCTACGCCCGCGCCCTCGCCGAGCAGCGCACCCCGGCCCAGGGCCGCGAGCTGCTCACCGACGAGGACCGCCGGGTCGAGCGGATCCTGCTCGAACTGCGCCTCGCCGAGGGCATCCCGCTCACCCTCCTCGCCGGGGCCGGCCTGAAAGCCGCCGAGCGGGCCCTCGGCGAGGGCCTGCTCGACCCCGCGGGCTGGGCCGGGGGCCGCGCCACCCTCACCCTCCAGGGCCGCCTGCTGGCCGACGCGGTCGTGCGTGACCTGGTGGACTGACGTTCGCTACCGTGGGTGTCAGCCGTCGGGACGTGGACGTCCTGGGGATCACGCTGGACACGGGCGAGTTCGGCGCGCTCCGAGCGGGGTTCAGTCCTCCGAGGCCACGAAGTCGATCAGTTCCTCCACCTTGGCCAGCAGCGCGGGCTCCAGGTCCTTGTAGGAGTCGACCGAGGCGAGGATCCGCTTCCACGCGGCGGGGGTGTCCACCGGCCAGCCGAGGCGGCGGCAGACGCCCTCCTTCCAGTCCTCGCCGTACGGGACGTCCGGCCAGCCGGGGACGCCGACGGAGGAGGGCTTCACGGCCTGCCAGACGTCGATGTACGGGTGGCCGACGACCAGCACCGCCGTGCCGGTGACCCGGGCGGCGATCCGGTGCTCCTTGGTGCCGGGGAGCAGGTGGTCGACCAGGACGCCGAGCCGGCGGCCGGGGCCGGGGGCGAAGTCGGCGACGATCGCCGGCAGGTCGTCGATGCCCTCCAGGTACTCGACGACCACGCCCTCGATCCGCAGGTCGTCGCCCCAGACCCGCTCGACCAGCTCGGCGTCGTGCCGCCCCTCGACGTAGATCCGCGACTCCCGGGCCACCCGGGCCCGGGCGCCGGGGACGGCGACCGAGCCGGAGGCCGTCCGGCCCGGGGCGCGTGAGGGCGCCGGTGCGGCGGCGGCGGGCCGGACCAGGGTGACCGCCTTCCCGTCGAGCAGGAAGCCGCGCGGGACCAGCGGGAAGACCCGGTGCTTGCCGAAGCGGTCCTCCAGGGTGACGGTGAACCCCTCGGCGGTCTTCTCGCAGCGCACCACCGCCCCGCAGAAGCCGGTCGCGGCCTCCTCGACCACGAGGTCCCGCTCGGCGGGCACTTCGGGGGCGGGCTGTTGCTTCTTCCACGGCGGGGTCAGGTCCGGTCCGTACTGGCGGCTGCGCATGCAGGTGACTATAGGCAGCGCCGCCGGCCGGCGGCGGGGGCGTCACAGGCCCGGCGCGCCCCAGACCGGGAACCAGCGGGTGAGGTCCTTCTCCAGCCGCAGGTCGTTCCCCAGCATGGCGTTGACCTGCAGTTCCAGCGGGCTGTTGCGCTTCTCCCCGCCACCCGGCGCCGGCGCGAACGGGTAGAAGGTGCCGCGCTTGTAGAGGTAGACCAGCGCCAGCGGCTGCCCCTCGGCGCTGCGGAAGCCCACCAGCGAGCAGAGCAGCTGCGGGCCGAAGCCGTTCGCCTCCAGCTCGCTGTTGACCGCGTGCAGGTCGTTGACCAGCTCCGGCAGCTCCTCGGGGGTGTGTCGGGCGAGCAGCCAGGAGTACCCGTAGGCGTCCTTGGAGGCCTCCACCGGGACGCCGCCGCGCTCGGTGTCGGCGTCCAGCAGGGCCCGGACCTGCCGCTCGACCTCGACGAACGCCCCGCCCTCGACGGAGGCGAAGCAGACCGACCCGACACCGGTCGGCCGGAAGCCGGCCGCCGCCTCCAGGGTCAGCGCGGCCGACGGCACGCCGAACAGCTGGTCGAGGTCGGGCCTGACGGGCTTGGTGCGGCCGAACAGCGCGTCCAGGATTCCCACGGCGGTCCCCTCCGGGGTTCGTACGGCGGCTCAGCGGCCGAGCTCGGTGGAGATCCTCACCAGCTGCTCCAGCCGCTTCTCCAGCGACGGGTGGGTGGAGAACAGCTGCGAGGCGGCGTCCCGGGCGCTGAGCGCCGGGGCGAAGTAGAAGGCGTTGTACGCCTGCGCCTGGCGCAGGTCCTTGGTCGGGATCGCGGCGATCTGGCCGGTCACCTTGGTCAGTGCCGAGGCCAGCGCGCTGGGCCGGCCGGTGAGCTGGGCGGCCGCCCGGTCGGCGGCCAGCTCCCGGTAGCGGGAGAGCAGCCGGGTGAGCAGGAAGCTGATCGCGTACACCACGACCGACACCAGCGGGATGACCAGCGCGGCGATCGCGGCGTTGGAGTCGTTGCTGTTGCGGGCGCCGCCCATGAAGCCGCCGTACATCGCGATCCGGGTCATCGCCCCGGCCAGCACCCCGAGGAACCCGGCGATGGTCATCACCGCGACGTCCCGGTGGGCGACGTGCGACAGTTCGTGCGCCAGGACGCCCTCCAGCTCCTCGGGCTCCAGCCGCCGCAGCAGCCCGGTGGTCACGCAGACCACCGCGTTCTGCGGGTTGCGGCCGGTCGCGAAGGCGTTCGGCATGTCGTTGTCGGCGACCGCCACCCGCGGTTTGGGCATGTCGGCGAGCGCGCAGAGCCGGTCGACGGTGCCGTGCAGCTGGGGGTACTGCTCCGGGGTCACCCGGTGGGCGCCCATCGCCCGTTCGGTGATCTTGTCGCTGAACCAGAACTGGGCCACGAACAGCCCGCCGGAGATCAGCACGATCAGTGGCCAGGCGCCGCGCAGCAGCGCGATCAGCAGGCCGGTGAAACCGACGTACAGCAGCCCGATCACGAACATCGTCCCGACCATCCGGCCGGTCAGGCCGCGGTCCGGTGCGAAGCGGGTGTGCTGGCCCGAGGTCGACATCGCTGGTCCTCCGTTCGCCGTTCGCTATCGATGCTGCCACCCGGCCGGGCCCGCGGCATCACCCGCGTGCCGCGGAGTGCGGGCAGGATCACCCCGGTGGGACCGTTCCTGCCGTCGGACCCGGGCCTTACACTGGCAGGTACGGTTCTGGCACTCGTCTGTTCAGAGTGCCAAAGCCGCGGTCCGCCCAGAGCGGCCCGGAACATGCCAGAACGGACACATGTCACCACGGACAACGTGCGAAGAGGGAGGTGCGTGCCCCATGGCCGGTGAGGTCCGCCAGCTCGACGAACGCAAGCTCGCCGTGCTCCGCGCCATCGTCCAGGACTATGTGGGCACCGAGGAGCCGGTCGGCTCCAAGGCCCTCGTCGAACGACACAACCTCGGGGTCTCCCCGGCCACCGTCCGCAACGACATGGCCGCGCTGGAGGAGGACGGCTTCATCCACCAGCCGCACACCAGTGCCGGGCGGATCCCCACCGACAAGGGGTACCGCCTGTTCGTCGACCGGCTGGCCGAGGTCAAGCCGATGAGCGCGCCCGAGCGGCGGGCCATCCGGCACTTCCTGGACGGCGCGGTGGACCTGGACGACGTGGTCGCCCGCACGGTCCGGCTGCTCGCCCAGCTCACCCGGCAGGTCGCGGTGGTCCAGTACCCCTCGCTCTCCCGGTCCACGGTGCGCCACATCGAGCTGGTCGCGCTGGCTCCGGCCAAGGTGATGCTGGTCCTGATCACCAACACCGGCCGGGTCGAGCAGCGGATGGTCGACTGCCCGGGCACGGTCGGCGAGGTGGTCCTCGCGGACCTGCGGGCCAGGATCAACGCCCGGGCCGTCGGCGTGCGGCTGCCCGAGGTGCCGGGGCTGCTGGACGAGCTCCCGGCGATGTTCGAGGCGACGGACCGGCCGGCCGTCACCGTCGTCCTGGCGACGCTCTTCGAGGCGCTCGCCGAGCAGAACGAGGAGCGGATCATGCTGGCCGGCACGGCCAACCTGACCCGCTTCGGCCACGACTTCCCGCTCACCATCCAGCCGGTGCTGGAAGCACTGGAGGAGCAGGTCATCCTGCTCCGCCTCCTGGGTGAGACCGCCGACGCCGGGATGACGGTCCGGATCGGTCGGGAGAACGCGTACGAAGGGCTCAATTCCACCTCGGTCGTCTCCGTCGGTTACGGTTCGGGCGACGAGAGCGTGGCCAAACTGGGTGTGATCGGTCCGACCCGGATGGACTATCCGGGCACAATGGGGGCGGTGCGAGCGGTGGCACGGTACGTGGGCCAGATCCTGGCCGAGTCGTAGGGAACGGCCGGTGTCACATAGGTGACACCGGTACCAGTCGCAAGCACTTCTACAGGCGGAACAAGCGGAGCATTTGGTGGCCACGGACTACTACGCGGTACTCGGCGTCCGACGGGATGCGGGGCAGGACGAGATCAAGAAGGCGTTCCGGCGCCTGGCGCGCGAACTGCACCCGGACGTCAACCCGGACCCGAAGACGCAGGAGCGGTTCAAGGAGATCAACGCCGCCTACGAGGTCCTCTCCGACCCGCAGAAGCGGCAGGTCTACGACCTCGGCGGGGATCCCCTCTCGCCCAACGGCGGCGGCGCGGGCGGCTTCGGCGCGGGCGCGGCCGGTTTCGGCTTCTCCGACATCATGGACGCGTTCTTCGGCGCGGCCTCCGGTCAGCGCGGCCCGCGCTCGCGCACCCGGCGCGGCCAGGACGCCATGATCCGGCTGGAGATCACCTTGGAGGAGGCCGCCTTCGGCACCACCAAGGAACTCCAGGTCGACACCGCCGTCACCTGCACCACGTGCAGCGGCGAGGGGGCCGCTCCCGGCACCTCCGCGCAGACCTGTGACATGTGTCGCGGCAAGGGCGAGGTCTCCCAGGTCACCCGGTCCTTCCTGGGCCAGGTCATGACCTCCCGGCCCTGCCCGCAGTGCCAGGGCTTCGGCACCGTCGTGCCGACCCCGTGCCCGGAGTGCGCCGGCGACGGCCGCGTGCGGGCCCGCCGCACCCTGACCGTCAAGATCCCGGCCGGTGTCGACAACGGCACCCGGATCCAGCTGGCCGGCGAGGGCGAGGTCGGCCCCGGCGGCGGCCCCGCCGGCGACCTCTACGTCGAGATCGCCGAGACCACCCACCCGACCTTCCAGCGCCGCGGCGACGACCTGCACTGCACGGTCACCATCCCGATGACGGCCGCCTCGCTCGGCACCCAGGTGCCGCTGCAGACCCTGGACGGGCTGGAGGAGGTCGACATCCGGCCCGGCACGCAGTCCGGCCAGTCGATCCCGCTGCACGGCCGCGGCATCACCCATCTGCGCGGCGGCGGCCGCGGCGACTTGATAGTGCATGTCGAGGTGCAGACGCCCTCCAAGCTCGACCCCGAGCAGGAGGACCTGCTGCGCCGCCTCGCGGTGCTGCGCGGCGAGGAGCGGCCGTCCGGCCAGTTCGCGCCGGGCCAGCAGGGGTTGTTCTCCCGGCTGAAGGACGCCTTCAACGGCCGCTGACCGCACCGGCGCCCGGTGACCCCGCTCCGGCGGGTCACCGGGCGCCGTCGTTCCCCCGCCCGTACCCCCCGACTCCCAGGAACCGCCATGACCGCGCCCGTGTTCGTCGTCGAGACCGCGCAGCTCGCCTCCGCCGCCCCCGGCGCGGTGGTCCGGCTGGACGGCCCGGAGGGGCGGCACGCCGCCGCCGTGAAGCGGCTGGAGCCGGGCGAGGCGGTGACCCTGGCCGACGGGCTCGGCCTCGGGGTCGACGGCACGGTCACGGCCGTCCACGGCAAGGACGCCGTCGAGGTGACGGTGGCCGCGGTCCGCCGGGAGGCCGAGCCGGCGCCGCGGATCGTCGTCGTCCAGGCGCTGCCCAAGGGCGACCGCGGGGAGCTGGCGGTGGAGACCATGACCGAGGTCGGCGTGGACGTGGTGATCCCGTGGGCCGCCTCCCGCTGCATCACCCAGTGGAAGGGCGAGCGCGGCGCCAAGGCGCTCGCCAAGTGGCGGGCCACCGCCCGCGAGGCGGGCAAGCAGTCCCGCCGGCTGCGCTTCCCCGAGGTCCGCGAGCTCGCGACCACCCGGCAGTTGGTGCCCGTCCTGGCCGGTGCCGCGCTCGCCGCGGTGCTGCACGAGGAGGGTGCCGAGCCGCTGGCCGGCGCCGCGCTGCCCGGCAGCGGGGACATCGTGCTGGTGGTCGGCCCCGAGGGCGGGGTCTCCCCGGAGGAGCTGGCCGCCTTCGCCGAGGCCGGCGCCGGTCCGTACCGGCTCGGGCCCTCGGTGCTGCGCACCTCGACCGCCGGGGTGGCCGCCGGCGCCCTGCTGCTGGGCCGCACCGGCCGCTGGGGCTGAGCGGCCGTTCGTCCCGCGCGGGCCCGGTGCCCGTTCGTCCCTCGTAGGGGGCGGCCTCCGCGAAACCCGGGGCGCGCCGCCCGGACGGGTGCGTAGGGTGCCGCTGTGAGCGAATCCCCGAGCACCCCTGCCGGCGCGTACCTGCGCCATCCGCACCTGCGCGGTGACCTGATCACCTTCGTCGCGGAGAACGACGTCTGGCTCGCCCCGCTGGACGGTGGCCGGCCCTGGCGACTGACGGCCGATCACGTCCCGGTCCGCCGCCCGCGCTTCTCGCCGGACGGGCGGCACATCGCCTTCGTCTCGACCCGCGACGGCGCACCCGAGGTGCACGTCGCGCCGGTGGACGGCGGACCATCCCGCCGGCTGACGTACTGGGGCAGTGACCAGACGCAGCTGCAGGGCTGGACCGCCGACGGCCGCCCGATCGCCACCACCTCCGCCGGGCAGGCCACCCTGCGCCGCACCTGGGCGCACGCCGTGCCGCTGGACGGCGGCGAGCCGCAGCGGCTGCCGTACGGGCCGATCGGTGGCCTGGCCCACGAGCCGGGCGGCGACCGCGTGCTGCTGCTCTCGGCGGCCGGCGCGGAGCCCGCGCGGTGGAAGCGCTACCGGGGCGGCCGGGTCGGCAAGCTCTGGATCGGCACCGAGGAGTTCGCCCGCGTCCACGAGGAGCTGGACGGGCACATCGAGTCGCCGCTCTGGGTCGACGCGCCCGGTGGCGCCCGGATCGCCTTCCTGGCCGACCACGAGGGCGTCGGCGAGCTCTACTCCAGCCTCCCCGACGGCAGCGGCCTGCGCCGCCACACCACCTCCGCGGAGGGCTTCTACGCCCGCGGCGCCACCACCGACGGCACCCGGGTGATCTGGCACCGGGCGGGCGACCTCTGGCTGCTGGACGACCTCGACGGCGCCGAGCCGCGCCGGCTGGACGTCCGGCCCTCCGGTCCCCGGGCCGGCCGGCGGCCCCGCCCGGTGGCGGCCGCGCACTGGCTGGAGACCGCCGTCCCCGACCGCACCGGCCGGGCCGGCGCCGTCGTGGTGCGCGGCAGCGTGCACTGGCTGCCGCACCGGGAGGGCCCGGCGCGGGTGCTGGACGAAACGCCCGGCGTGCGCGCCCGGCGGGCCCGGGTGGTGCCCGGCGAGGACGGCGCGCAGGGCGTGCTCTGGGTGACCGACGCCGAGGGCGAGGACGCCATCGAGTACGCCCCCGCCGTGCTGGGCGAGGAGCGCCGCCGGCTGGCCGCCGGACAGCTGGGCCGGGTCCGCGCGCTGGCCGTCTCGCCGGACGGCAAGCAGGCGGCGGTCGGCGCGCACGACGGCCGGGTGCTGCTGGTCACGCTCGCCGACGGGACGGTGCACGAGCTGGACCGCAGCGCCGACGGCGAGGTCAGCGGGCTGGCGTTCAGCCCGGACTCCGCCTGGCTGGCCTGGTCGCGGCCGTGCCCCGGCTTCGGGGCCTGGTCGCTGCGCCAGATCGTGCTGGCCAACCTGGCCACCCGCACGGTCGGCGAGGTCACCCCGGCGCGCTTCGTCGACACCTCGCCGGCCTTCACCGCCGACGGTCGCCACCTGGCCTTCCTCTCGGTGCGCAACTTCGACCCGGTCTACGACTCGCACGTCTTCGACCTGTCGTTCCCGAACGGCTGCCGCCCGTACCTGGTGACGCTGGCCGCCGACACGCCCTCCCCGTTCGGGCCGCGGCGGTCCGGCCGGCCGGTCGGCGGGGAGGACGACGAGCCCAAGGGCAAGAAGGCGGACGGCGAGGAGGGGTCGGCCGACGCCCCGCCCGCCACCCGGGTCGACCTGGACGGGATCGCCGACCGGATCGTCCCCTTCCCGGTCGAGGGCGGCCGGTTCGGCGAGCTGGCGGCCGCCAAGGACGGCGTGCTCTGGACCAGGATCCCGCTCACGGGTGAACTCGGCGACGACGCGGCCTCGTTGGAGGACGACGAGGCGCGCCCCGCACTGGAGCGGTTCGACCTGCGCAAGCGCCGCGCCGAGCAACTGGTCGACGGCCTGGACGCGTTCGAGGTCAGCGGCGACGGCACCCGGGTGGCCGTGCTGGACGAGGGCGAGCTGCGGATCGTCCCGGCCGACCACAAGGCGGTCGGCGAGGACGACGAGATCGACGTCGACCTCGACCGGCTGCGGGTGACCGTCGACCCGGCGGCCGAGTGGCGCCAGATGTACGACGAGAACGGCCGCCTGATGCGCGACAACTTCTGGCGCCCGGACCTCGGCGGCCTGCCCTGGGCCGCCGTCCTGGACCGCTACCGGCCGCTGGTGGAGCGGCTCGGCTCGCACGACGACCTGGTCGACCTGCTCTGGGAGGTGCACGGCGAGCTGGGCACCTCGCACGCCTACGTGGCGCCCTACGGCGTCCACACCGAGGCCGCCCGCCGGCAGGGCAAGCTCGGCGCCGACCTGGTGAAGGACGGCGACGTCTGGCGGATCGCCCGGATCCTGCCCGGCGAGTCCTCCGACCCGCGGGCCCGCTCGCCGCTGGCCGCGCCGGGCGCCGCCGTCCGCCCGGGCGACGCGATCCTGGCCGTCAACGGCCGCCCGGTGGACGGGGTGGCCGGCCCGGCCCCGCTGCTGGCCGGCACCGCCGGGCAGCCGGTGGAGCTGACGGTGGCCGGCAAGGACGGCACCGACCGGCGCCACCCGGTGGTCGTCCCGCTCGCCGACGACGAGCCGCTGCGCTACCACGACTGGGTGGCCGGCCGGCGGGCCGCCGTCCGGGAGCTGTCCGGCGGGCGGCTCGGCTACCTGCACATCCCCGACATGCAGAGCACCGGCTGGGCCCAGATCCACCGCGACCTGCGGTCGGAGATGGCCCGGGAGGGCGTGATCGTCGACATCCGGGAGAACCGCGGCGGTCACACCTCGCAGCTGGTGATCGAGAAGCTGGCCCGGCGGATCGTCGGCTGGAACGTCGCCCGGGACCTCGCCAACCCGGTGCCCTACCCCGGTGACGCGCCGCGCGGGCCGATCGTGGCGCTGGCCGACGAGTTCTCCGGCTCGGACGGCGACATCGTCAACGCCGCCATCCAGGCCCTGAAGCTCGGCCCGGTGGTCGGCACCCGGACGTGGGGCGGCGTGATCGGCATCGACAGCAAGTACAGCCTGGTGGACGGCACCCTGGTGACCCAGCCCAAGTACGCGTTCTGGCTGGAGGGGTACGGCTGGGGCGTGGAGAACCACGGCGTCGACCCGGACGTCGAGGTGCCGGTCGCGCCGCACCAGTGGGCCGCGGGGGAGGACCCGCAGCTCGCCGAGGGCGTCCGGATCGCCCTGGCCACGCTGGCCGAGACCCCGGCCAGCACGCCGCCGCCGCTGCCGTGGGCGCAGGGCCCGGCGCAGGGCCCGGCGTAGGGCCCGGCGGGGGTGCCCGGAGCGGGTGGCCGGGCACCCCGGCGCCCCGCTCCGGGGCTGGGTAGGATGCGGGGCTGTTCTTGATCAAGACCGGTCGTCGGCCGGTCGGCAGCTCACGGGGGAGCACACATGGCACAGGGCTATCCACAGGCGCCGTACGGACAGCCCGCGTACGGACAGCCGCCGTCCGGGCAGCCCGCGTACGGGCAACCGCCGTACGGGCAGGGCCCCTACGGCGCGCAGCCGTACCCGCCGCAGCAGGCGTACGGCCAGTACCCGCCGCAGTCCCACCCCCAGCCGTACCCCCAGCCCCACCACCCCCAGCCGTACCCGTCGTACCCCCAGCAGGCGCAGGCCCCCCGGGCACGGCGGCCCGAGGAGGCCGGCAGCATCCGGCGGTTCCTCGCCGCCACCCTCGACGGTGTGCTGGCCCTCGCGGCCGGCTTCGCCGCCGCCAAGGCGGCGAGCGGCCCGGACGGCCCGGTCGGCGTCTACTTCGGCACGCTGGTCGGCGTCTTCTTCGGGGCCTCCTTCGCCAACCAGGTGCTGCTCGCCCGCCTGACCGGCTTCAGCCTGGGCAAGGGCGTCCTGGCCACCCGGGTGATCCGCCGCAAGGACGGCAGCCGTCCGCACACCTGGCGGCTCACCAAGCGCTGGCTGCTCGGCTACGTCATCGTGGTGGTCGGCCTGCTGACCGAGGATCCGGAATCGGAGGGGACGGCCGTCGGGGTCCGCGTGGTCCGCCGCAAGCACCTGCGCGAGTACCAGCAGGCGACCGGGCGGCTCGGCTAGCATGCGGCCGTACGCCCCGACCGACACCGTGCGACACCGCGAGGAGACCCCGATGGCCGGCGAGCCGCAGTCCGACTGCCTGTTCTGCAAGATCGTGGCCGGCGAGATCCCGGCCACCGTGGTGCGCAAGACCGAGCGCACCCTCGCCTTCCGGGACATCGCCCCGAAGGCCCCGACCCACGTCCTGGTCATCCCGCACGTGCACTACCCGAACGCGGCCGCGCTGGCCGCCGCCGAGCCGCAGATCGCCGGCGAGCTCCTCGCCGAGGCCGGCGAGGTCGCCAGGGACGAGGGCATCGAGGACTACCGGCTGATCTTCAACACCGGCGCCGGCGCCGGCCAGACGATCTTCCACGCCCACGTCCACGTCCTCGGCGGCATCCCGATGAACGAGCGCATGGTCTGAACGACGTGTCACAGCGCGAACTCGTCGTCCTCGGCACGGCCAGCCAGGTACCGACCCGGCACCGCAACCACAACGGCTACCTGCTGCGCTGGGACGGCGAGGGCCTGCTGTTCGACCCCGGCGAGGGCACCCAGCGCCAGATGCTGCACGCCGGGGTCTCCGCCACCCAGATCACCCGGATCGCGGTCACGCACTTCCACGGCGACCACAGCCTGGGCCTCGCCGGGGTGATCCAGCGGATCAACCTGGACCGCGTCCCGCACCCGGTCGACGTCTACTACCCGGCCTCCGGCGAGGTCTACTTCGAGCGGCTGCGGCACGCCACCGCCTTCCACGAGACGGCCGTGCTGCGCCCCCGCCCGATCGACGAGCCCGGCCCGCTGCCCGCGCCCGGCGCCCGCTTCGCGCTGGACGCCGTCCGGCTCTCGCACCCCGTCGAGTCCTTCGGCTACCGGCTCACCGAGCCCGACGGCCGCCGGCTGGTGCCCGAGCGGTTGGCCGCGCTGGGCATCGCGGGCCCGGACGTCGGCCGCCTCCAGCACCTGGGCGCGATCGAGTCGAACGGCCGGTCCGTCACCCTCGACCAGGTCAGCGAGTTCCGGCGCGGCCAGCGGTTCGCCTTCGTGATGGACACCCGGCTCTGCGAGGGCGTCCACGAACTCGCCGAGGGCGCCGACCTGCTGGTCATCGAGGCCACCTTCACCGACGCCGACACCCGGCTCGCCGAGGAGCACGGCCACCTCACCGCCGGCCAGGCCGGCAAGGTCGCCGCCGAGGCCGGCGCGGGCACCCTCGTGCTGACCCACTTCTCGCAGCGCTACCCGGACCTCGGCCAGCACCTCGCCGACGCCCGCAAGCACTTCGACGGCACCGTCGTGCTGGCCGAGGACCTGGCCCGGGTGCCCGTGCCGCCCCGACGGCGGTCGTGAGTGCGCGGCCCGGCCGCGGCCGGGCGGAAAACCGCTCGCGCCGCCCTCGGATCTGCCGCAGCATCGTCGGGTGCGGCCCCGCCGCCCGCCGCAGCGATCACGCTCGCGGCGTACCCTGGTGCCCCGGAAGGTTCGAGCGGCACCACGAGACCACGGATGGGATGAGGCAGGCCCCAGCGCCGACCTATGAGTGACACATCGCAGACCCGTACGAACGGACAGTCGCGCCCCGAACCGGCCGACGAGGGCCGCACCAGCGCCCGGATCGTCATCCCCGAGAAGCACCCGATGGTCACCCTGCTCGGCACCGCGGACTCGCTGCTGCGGGTGATCGAGCGAGGCTTCCCCGCCGCGGACATCCACGTCCGCGGCAACGAGGTGACCGCCACCGGAGAGCGCGCCGAGGTCGCCCTCGTGCAGCAGCTCTTCAACGAGATGATGCTGGTGCTGCGCACCGGCCAACCCCTGACGGAGGACGCCGTGGAGCGCTCCATCGCCATGCTCCGGAGCGCCGTCGACGACCCGGACAGCCCGGCGCCGTCGCAGGTGTTCACCGCGAACATCCTGTCCAACCGCGGCCGCACCATCCGCCCCAAGACGCTCAACCAGCAGCGCTACGTCGACGCGATCGACAAGCACACCATCGTCTTCGGCCTCGGCCCGGCCGGTACCGGCAAGACCTACCTCGCGATGGCCAAGGCCGTCCAGGCCCTCCAGGCCAAGGAGGTCAACCGGATCATCCTGACCCGTCCGGCCGTCGAGGCGGGGGAGCGGCTGGGCTTCCTGCCCGGCACCCTCTTCGAGAAGATCGACCCGTACCTGCGTCCGCTCTACGACGCGCTGCACGACATGATGGACCCGGACTCCATCCCGCGCCTGATGGCGGCCGGCACCATCGAGGTCGCCCCGCTCGCCTACATGCGCGGCCGGACCCTCAACGACGCCTTCATCATCCTCGACGAGGCCCAGAACACCTCGCCCGAACAGATGAAGATGTTCCTCACCCGCCTCGGGTTCAACTCCCGGGTGGTCGTCACCGGCGACACCAGCCAGATCGACCTCCCGGGCGGCACCCGCAGCGGCCTCAAGGTCGTCCAGGAGATCCTGGTCGACGTGCCCGACATCCACTTCTCCGTCCTCACCAGCACCGACGTGGTCCGCCACAAGCTGGTCGGCCGGATCGTGGACGCGTACGAGCGCTGGGACGCCCGGCAGGAGGCCGAGGAGAACGCTCCGTCGGCCCGCAAGCCCGGCCAGCGGCGCCCCGGCAAGACGACCGCACCGCGCGCACCCCGACAGTCCCATCGCACCGAAAGCTGAGTAACCAGCCCGTCATGTCGATCGACATCGCCAATGAGTCCGGTTGGGACGCCGACGAGGAGTCCATCCTCGACGTCGCCCGCTACGCGCTGGACAAGATGCGGATCCACCCGCAGTCAGAACTGTCCGTGATCCTGGTGGACGGTGCGGCGATGGAGGAGCTGCACATCCAGTGGATGGACCTCCCCGGCCCGACCGACGTGATGTCCTTCCCGATGGACGAGCTGCGTCCCGGCAAGGAGGGCGAGGAGCTGCCGCAGGGCCTGCTCGGCGACATCGTGCTCTGCCCCGAGGTGGCCGAGCAGCAGGGCAAGGCGGCCCCGTCCAAGCACTCGATGGACGAGGAGCTGCAGCTGCTCACCGTCCACGGGGTGCTGCACGTGCTCGGCTACGACCACGAGGAGCCGGACGAGGAGGAGGAGATGTTCGGCCTCCAGAAGGCCATCCTGGACGGCTGGCGGGCCGGCCGCGGCCTGGGCGGCATCTCCCCGGCCCCCACCACCCACTGAGCGCGGAGCCCGAACCCCTGTGAGTGGTGAGAGTACGAGCTTCATCCTGGGTGCCGTGCTGCTGGTCGTCCTCGGCTGGCTGGCCGCCTGCGCCGAGGCGGGCATCTCCCGGGTCTCCCGGTTCCGCGCGGAGGAGGCCGTCCGGGCCGGCCGGCGGGGCTCGGCCCGGCTGCTGGCGCTGGCCTCCGACCCGATCCGCTACCTCAACCTGGCCACCCTGATCCGGGTGGCCAGCGAGATGGCGGCGGCCGTCCTGGTCACCGTGGTCTGTGTGCGGAGCCTGGACTCCACCTGGCAGGCCGTGCTGCTGGCGTTCGGCGTGATGGTGCTGGTGTCCTTCGTGGCGGTCGGCGTCTCGCCGCGCACGATCGGGCGCCAGCACCCGCTGACCACCGCCACCGCGGCCTCCTTCGTGCTGCTGCCGCTGGCCGGCGTGCTCGGCCCGATCCCGCGGCTGCTGATCCTGCTCGGCAACGCGCTGACCCCGGGCAAGGGCTACCGCGAGGGGCCGTTCGCCTCCGAGGCGGAGCTGCGGGCCCTGGTCGACCTCGCGGAGAAGGACGACCTGATCGAGGACGAGGAGCGCCGGATGGTGCACTCGGTCTTCGAGCTGGGCGACACCATCGTCCGTGAGGTGATGGTGCCGCGCACCGACCTGGTGATGATCGAGCGGCACAAGACCGTCCGCCAGGCGCTCACGCTGGCGCTGCGTTCCGGCTTCTCGCGCATCCCGGTGGTCGGCGACAACGAGGACGACGTGGTCGGCATCGTCTACCTCAAGGACCTGGTGCGGCGCACCCACATCAACCGGGAGGCCGAGTCCGAGGAGGTCGGCGCGGTGATGCGGCCGGCCGTCTTCGTCCCGGACTCCAAGGCGGCCGGCGACCTGCTGCGGGAGATGCAGCAGCGCCGCTCGCACGTGGCGATCGTGATCGACGAGTACGGCGGCACGGCCGGGCTGGTCACCATCGAGGACATCCTGGAGGAGATCGTCGGCGAGATCACCGACGAGTACGACCGGGAGATCGCGCCGGTCGAGGACCTCGGGGACGGCTCGTACCGGATCACCGCCCGGCTGCTGGTCGAGGACCTGGGCGAGCTGTTCGGGATCGAGCTGGAGGACGAGGACGTCGAGACCGTCGGCGGCCTGCTCGCCAAGCACCTCGGCCGGGTGCCGATCCCGGGCTCGTCCTGCGAGATCCCGCTGCCCGAGGACGCGGCCACCGACCTGACCGCGATCCGGCTGACCGCCGAGAGCTCGGCGGGCCGCCGCAACCGGATCGGCTCGATGGTCGCCACCCCCGTCCGGGTCTCGGCCGAGGCCCTCCAGGAGCCCGGCGAGTAGCGTTCGGGCGGCCGCGGGGCGACGATGGCGTCATGACTCATCTACTGCGTGCGGAGTACGGCCCGCAGGGTCGGTCGGCCGGGGCCAAGTCCTGGCACGTCGTCCGGGCCGCGGATCCGACGACGGCCCTGTGCGGCCGGACGATGGACACCGATGCCGAGACCCGGTCGGACGAGGAGTGGGGCACCGGGCTGCGCTGCTGCCAGCAGTGCGGCTCGCTGTACATGCACGAGGTGCCGCACATGGAGGGGAGCCACCCCTACAGCTAGGCACAGGCGGGGGCTGTCACCCCGCGACCAGGCCGTGCGCCGCCCCGTGACCGGAACGGCGTGAACGAAGGCCGTTCGACGTCCCATGGTGGAGGTCACCATGAAGCTGCAAGACGAACTGCCCGTCGACCACCGGCTGCTGCTGGTCTGGCGGACCGGGGCGGGGCTCGGCGGGGTGTTCCTGATCGTGTTCGGGATCCTCGGGCTGGCGGACCATCCGGGCTTCCTGTCCACCCGGGGCAGTGAGATCGCCGGACTGTCGACCAACGGGGCGCTCGCGATCCTCTCCATCGTGGTGGGCGCGATCCTCGTCGTCGGCGCCGTCATCGGAGGGAACTTCGCCGCCAACCTCAACATGGTGGTGGGCATCCTCTTCGTGCTCTCCGGTTTCTACGGCCTGGCGGTGCTCGGCCGGCCGGACGCCAACATCCTCAACTTCCGGATGTCCAACGTGCTGTTCGCGTTCATCTTCGGGGTGGTCGTGGTGACCTTCGGGATGTACGGCCGGGTCAGCAGTCACCTGCCGCACGACAACCCGTACTGGCGCAAGCGCGCCGAGGACGAGGAGCCGCTGCCGAACGGTCCGAAGACCTTCGTCAAGGTCATGCGGCCGGGGCCGCCCAATCCGATCGGCCACTGAGGCCGGCCTCGGCGGCCGGTCGGGTCGGCGGAGGGTGTGGACGGCCGGTGAGCGGGGCGTCCTATGCTCGGCGCCATGAGTGACATCGTCGAGCTCGACCCCGAAGACAAGAAGATCATCACCCTGGCCCGCTCCGCGCGTGCCCGCAACGGCGTCGCGGAGGGGGCCGCGGTGCGCGACGAGACCGGGCGCACCTACGTGGCCGGCACGGTCGCGCTGGAGTCGCTGCGGCTCAGCGCGCTGCAGACGGCGGTGGCGATGGCGGTGGCCAGCGGCGCGACGTCGCTGGAGGCGGCGGCCGTGGTGAGCGAGGCCGGGGAGCCCGCCGAGGCCGATCTGGCCGCCGTACGGGACCTCGGCGGGGCCGGGACGCCGGTGCTGCTGGCCGGGCCGGACGGGGCGCTGAAGGTGGCGGCCCAGGCCCGCTGAGGCCCGCTGGAGCCTCCCGGGGGCCTTCGGCGGTCGCGCGGGGCGCCGGTGGGGCGCCCGGGGGGACCCGGGCGCCCCACCCACCAGGATCCGCAGATAATCTCACCGGTAGGGATGGCGGTGAGGGGGCTGGGGACATGGGGCCGTTCGCGTTCTTCGCGGGCCTGCTGCTGGGCGTCATGGGGATGGGCAAGTGGCAGGAGACCGGATCGCCGTTCTGGCTCTGGGGCTCGGTGACCTTCCTCCTGGTCGTTCTGATCAGCGGGATCTCCGCCGTCCTGGGCGGCAAAAAGGGCTGACGGGGGCCGCCTGTCCGTCGAGCTCCCGGTGATCAGGGAGAATGGAGCCCATGAGTGCCCCTTCCTCCTCGTACCGCTCCGGCTTCGCGTGCTTCGTCGGCCGGCCCAACGCGGGCAAGTCGACCCTGACCAACGCCCTGGTGGGGACGAAGGTCGCGATCACCTCCGACCGTCCGCAGACCACCCGGCACACCGTGCGCGGCATCGTGCACCGCCCGGACGCCCAGCTCGTGCTGGTCGACACCCCGGGTCTGCACAAGCCGCGCACCCTGCTCGGCGAGCGTCTGAACGACCTGGTCCGCTCCACCTGGGCCGAGGTCGACGTGATCGGCTTCTGCCTGCCCGCCGACCAGAAGCTCGGCCCCGGCGACAAGTTCATCGCCAAGGAACTCGCCGACATCAAGAAGACCCCCAAGGTGGCCATCGTCACCAAGACCGACCTGGTCGACTCCAAGAAGCTGGCCGAGCAGCTGATCGCCGTCCACCAGCTCGGCGCCGAGCTGGGCTTCGAGTGGGCCGAGATCATCCCGGTCTCGGCGGTCGGCGACAAGCAGGTCGGGCTGGTCGCCGAGCTGATCACCAAGCTGCTCCCGGAGGGCATGCCGCTCTACCCGGACGGTGACCTCACCGACGAGCCCGAGCAGATCATGGTCGCCGAGCTGATCCGGGAGGCCGCCCTGGAGGGCGTCCGGGACGAGCTGCCGCACTCGTTGGCCGTCGTGGTCGAGGAGATGATCCCGCGCGAGGACCGCCCGGCGGACCGCCCGCTGCTGGACATCCACGCGAACGTCTACATCGAGCGGCAGAGCCAGAAGGCCATCGTGATCGGGGCCAAGGGCGCGCGCTTGAAGCACGTCGGCACCACCGCCCGCAAGCACATCGAGGCGCTGCTCGGCACGCCGGTCTACCTCGACCTGCACGTCAAGGTGGCCAAGGACTGGCAGCGCGACCCGAAGCAGCTGCGCAAGCTGGGCTTCTGAGCCCGCCCGTACCGAGCAGGGCCCGTCCGGACGACCGCGTCCGGGCGGGCCCTGTGCCGTTCGCCCGCGCACCGGCCCGGTGCGGTGCGCGGGCGGGGTGCTCTGGCCGTCCGCCCGGTCCGGGGTGTTCGCTGGGGCGGTACCGGACAGCCGCGCGGCACAGTGCCGCCGGCCGAGGGCCCGGACGGTCGAGCAGAGAGGTTTCCGCGATGCAGCTGAACACCCATGAGTGGGGCTCCGGCGACAGGACCGCCCTGTTGGTGCACGGGATCATGTCCGACCACCGGACCTGGCGCAGGGTCGGACCCGCCCTGGCAGAGCGCGGCTACCGGGTGATCGCCGTCGATCTGCGCGGCCACGGCGCGAGCCCGCGCGGCGAGGGCGCCACCCCGCTGGAGCGCTACGGCCCCGGGCAGTACGCCCAGGACCTGGTCGACACCCTGCCGATCGGCGCCGACCTCGCCATCGGCCACTCGCTCGGCGCCCTGACCCTGCTGGGCGCGGTCGAGCAGCTCAAGCCCGCCCGGGTGGTCTACTCCGACCCGGCCTGGAAGTTCGCCCAGCCGGACACCTTCGACCCGGCCGTCTTCACCCGGTTCAAGCGGGCCACCCGGGAGCAGATCACCGCGATCAGCCCGCGCTGGGAGGCGGCCGACGTGGAGATCGAGCTGGCCACCCTCGCGCTCTGGGACGCCGACAGCGCGCTCGCCCTCTCCGGGTACCGGGCGACGGCCGCCCTGCCCGGTGCGCCGGTCGTCCCCTCGCTCGTCCAACTCGCCGACCGGAGCGCCCTGATCGGCCCGCAGGACGCCGAGCGGCTCCGCGCCACCGGCTACGAGGTGCGGACCGTGGCCGGCGCCGGCCACACCATCCACCGCGACGACCTCGCGGGCTTCATGGCTTCGCTGGACGGCTGGATCTGAACGCCCGGCACCGGACGCCAGGCACCGGACACCCGGATCCGACCGCCGGCGGCTCGCTGCCGTGCCGCTGCCGTGCGGGGGCGGGGGCTAGGCGCCCTCGCGGAGTACCAGCGAGACCAGCTCCTGCTGTGAGTCGGTGAGCTTCGGGTCGGCGCAGTGCACCGTCCGGCCGTCGACGGTGATCTCGTAGTGGAAGCCGTCCGGGACCCCGTACGAGGGAGCCCGCAGCCCGCCCGCGACGGCCTCGCGGGCGAGCGCGTGCACGTGCGGGGCGTCCGTCCGTGCGGTGGTGTCGAGCTCCGCGCGGCGGACGTTCCCCGCGAGGCCGCCGGTCCGGGTCACCTGGATACGCATGGTGTCCATGGTGCTACGCAGGGATGGCGTTTGCCGGGCTTTTCCCGGACCTTGACCTTATGGGCTCTTAAACCTTATGCCCGCTCAAGTCGGACTCGGCCCAGGTCGGGCGGTCTAGGCCGTGCTGACACCCACCTTCGCCCAGGCCGCCGTCACGGTGTCGGCCACCGCGGGCTCCGGGTAGCGGGCCCCGGCGGCCGCGACGGTGGCCCGGGCGAAGGCGGTGAAGTCGGCGCCGGAGGTCAGCCGCCGGCCGGTCAGCGCGTCGTACCAGATCTGCCCGGCCCGCTCCCAGGCCGGGCCGCCGAGTGCGGTGGCGAGCAGGTAGAAGGCGTGGTTGGGGATGCCGGAGTTGATGTGCACGCCGCCGTTGTCCTGGGCGGTGCGCACGTAGTCGCGCAGGTGTGCCGGCTGCGGGTCCTTGCCGAGCCGGGGGTCGTCGTACGCGGTGCCGGGCGCCTTCATCGAGCGCAGCGCCACCCCCTGCACGCCCGGGGCGAGCAGTCCGGCACCGATCAGCCAGTCCGCGTCGCCGGCGTCCTGGCGCAGCGCGTACTGCTTGACGAGCGAGCCGAACACGTCGGAGACGGATTCGTTGAGCGCGCCGGACTGGCCCCGGTACTCCAGGCCGGCGGTGAACTGGGTGACGCCGTGGGTGAGTTCGTGGCCGATCACGTCGATGCAGGCGGTGAAGTCGCCGAACACCTCGCCGTCGCCGTCCCCGAAGACCATCCGGTGGCCGTCCCAGAAGGCGTTGTCGTAGCTGCGGCCGTAGTGCACGGTGGCGTCCAGGCGCAGGCCCTGGTCGTCGATCGAGCGGCGGCCGTAGGCGTCGGCGAACAGGGCGAAGGTGGCGCCGAGGCCGTCGTAGGCGTGGTTGACGGATTGGTCGGGGACGGGCCCCTGGTCCTCCCGGCGCACGGTGCGGCCGGGAAGTCGCTCGGCGTGTCCGGCGTCGCAGATCACCCGCTCCAGGCGGGTGGCGCCGGGCTGCGCCGGGACGGCGGTGAGGCGGGCCGTGCGGTGCACGGCGTCCAGGGCGAGGGAGCGGGCGGCGGGCTCGTGACCGTCCTCGGCGAGGCGGTCCAGGACGTACGGCGGAACGATCGCGCAGAGCGGCAGTTCGGCGGTCATGTGGCCAAGGGTGAGGCATTCGTGACGTGTTGTCACCGGCGCGGACCGAATCGAGCGCCGTCTCAAGGGGTGGAATGTCCGCCCGGCTCACTTCGGGGGCGCGTGTCCCTGGGTTACGCTGGTGAACATCATGCGCAATTGGCTGCTCCTTCTTAGCTGCCGCGTCGAGGGCCTGTAGTCCACCAGGGCCGGCTCCCTCGCCGCGGGGACTGTGCTGTGCGCGTAGGAATCGGGCGACCCGACGACGGGTCGCGAGCGGCAGCAGGCCGGCCAGTCGGGTGTCCTCCTCACCCCGACACGCCCCGCATACAGGAAGCCGAGAGTCACCTCCATGACCGAGCAGAGCTCCGCCGCGTCCATCCCCGCCGGTCGCGCGTTCGTCGACCGCCCCACCCCGATCACCGCCGCGAGCGTGCGCCAGCAGGGTGCGGGCATGCGCCACGGCCGCTACCTGCCCTTCGGCACCGTCGACCTGCCGGACCGCAGCTGGCCGTCGAAGGTGATCACCAAGGCGCCGCGCTGGCTCTCCACCGACCTGCGGGACGGCAACCAGGCGCTGATCGACCCGATGTCCCCGGCCCGCAAGCGCAAGATGTTCGACCTGCTGGTCGGGATGGGCTACAAGGAGATCGAGGTCGGGTTCCCCTCCTCCGGTGCCACCGACCACGCCTTCGTACGGTCGCTGATCGAGGAGGGGGCGATCCCGGAGGACGTCACCATCTCGGTGCTGACCCAGGCCCGCGAGGAGCTGATCGAGAAGACCGTCGAGTCGCTGGTGGGTGCGCCGCGGGCGACCGTCCACCTGTACAACGCGACCGCGCCGCTGTTCCGCCGGGTGGTGTTCCGCAACGACCGGGCGGCCACCAAGGCGATCGCCACCGACGGCACCCGGCTGGTGATGGAGTACGCGGAGAAGCTGCTGGGCGACGACACCGTCTTCGGCTACCAGTACTCGCCGGAGATCTTCGTCGACACCGAGCTGGACTTCGCGCTGGAGGTCTGTGAGGCGGTGATGGACGTCTGGCAGCCGGGCGAGGGCCGCGAGATCATCCTGAACCTGCCGGCCACCATCGAGCGGGCCACCCCGAACGTCCAGGCCGACCAGTTCGAGTGGATGTCGCGCAACCTGTCCCGCCGCGAGTACGTCTGCCTGTCGGTGCACCCGCACAACGACCGCGGCACCGCCGTCGCCTCCGCCGAGCTGGCCTACATGGCCGGCGCCGACCGCATCGAGGGCTGCCTGTTCGGCCAGGGTGAGCGGACCGGCAACGTCGACCTGGTGACCCTGGGCATGAACCTGTTCTCGCAGGGGATCGACCCGCAGATCGACTTCTCCGACATCGACGAGGTGCGCCGCACCGCCGAGTACTGCAACCAGATGGAGGTGCACCCGCGCCACCCGTACGCCGGCGACCTGGTGTACACCTCCTTCTCGGGCTCGCACCAGGACGCGATCAAGAAGGGCTTCGACGCCCTGGAGGCGGACGCCAAGGCGGCCGGCGTACCGGTGGAGGAGCACACCTGGGGCGTGCCGTACCTGCCGATCGACCCGAAGGACGTCGGCCGCACGTACGAGGCGGTCATCCGGGTCAACAGCCAGTCCGGCAAGGGCGGCGTCGCGTACGTCCTGAAGAACGACCACAAGCTGGACCTGCCGCGCCGGATGCAGATCGAGTTCTCCCGGATCATCCAGGCCAAGACCGACGCCGAGGGCGGCGAGGTCACCCCGGCGGCGATCTGGGCGGTCTTCCAGGACGAGTACCTGCCGACCACCGACAACCCGTGGGGCCGGATCTCGCTGAGCGGTTCGCGCAGCCTGACCACCGAGGACGGCCGGGACGCGCTGACCGCCCAGGCGCTGGTCGAGGGCGCGCCCGTCACCCTGGAGGGCACCGGCAACGGCCCGGTCTCCGCCTTCGCCGACGCGCTGGCCCGGATCGGGTTGGACGTCCGGGTGCTGGACTACGCCGAGCACGCGCTGAGCGAGGGCGGCGACGCCCAGGCCGCCGCGTACGTCGAGTGCGCGGTGGACGGCAAGGTGCTGTGGGGCGTGGGCATCGACGGCAACACGGTGCTGGCCTCGCTGAAGGCGATGATCAGCGCCGTCAACCGGGCGCAGCGCGGTTAGTTCGTACGAGTGACAGTCGACGGGTCGTCCTGCGGGGCGGCCCGTCGCCGTTCCGGGTGGCCCCGGGCGGTCGCTGTGGCCTGCGCCACATCTTTTCGGATCGGAAGCCGTTCGAGGTACTGACACGTGCCGGTAACCATGGCAACATCGACCCACCGGAAATCCGGGTCGGTGGGACGGCCTCGGGCTCCGGTCGCGTGACCTGCCCATTCTTGTGCAGGCCGCCTGCCATGTCTGGGGAGTGGCGCCGTGACAGGGTTGTGGGGTGTTCGCCCGCGGTGGCGGACTGACGTTCTCGGTGACTTCTTCTGTCCGGGCTGTGGCGGGGACCGCAACTACCGCCGGCAACACGGCCGGCGGTGGCTGCGGCTGCTGGGAGCGGCGGTCCTGCCGCTCGGCCCGGTCGTCCGGAGTGTCCAGTGCACCACCTGCCACGGCCGCCACGGGGTGGAGAGCCTGGACCAGCCCACCTGCGTGCGGCTGGGCGGGATGCTGCGCGACGCCCAGTACACCGTCGCCCTCGCGCTGTTGGCGGCCGGCGGCACGGCCCACCGGGCGGCTCGCGAGGCGGCCTGCACGGCCGTCCGCGAGGCCGGCTTCGACGACTGCGGCGAGGCCCAGGTGCTCGCCGCGCTGGCCGCGCTCTCCGGGCTCGGCGGCGAACTCCACGACGCCCACGACCTGGAGTCGCCCTCCGGTCACGGGTTGGGGGAGGCCGGCGCCCTGGCGGTGGAGCTGCACGCGGTGCTCGAACCGCTCGCCCCGCACCTGGCGCACCACGGCCGGGAGCGGCTGCTGCTGCAGGGCGCGGTGATCGCCCTGGCCGACGGTCGGTACCTGCCCCAGGAGCGTGAGGCGCTGGCCGCCGTGGGGCGCTGCCTGGACCTGCCGCAGGCGAGGGTCGGCGCGCTGCTGGAGGCGGCCACCAGGGCTTCGTACTAGAGCTCCGTCGCCGGATCCTCATCACTCGATCCTCGCCACTCGATCCTCGGCACCGGACCCTCGGCATCGGATCCTCGCCACTCGACCTCCGTGATCCGGGCTTCGCAGCGGATCCTCCTGCACGGCCCCCCGGGACCCCCACGAACCGGGCCCGACCTGCCCCCCTGCCCCCCGACGGGGAGGCGCCCCCACCTCGGGCCCGCCGTGACCCGCACCGATCGAGCCTCCCCCACGGCCCCGGTGCGGGCCACACGGCTGCCGTCCGGGGTCGGCGGTAGGGGACAATGGTGGGATGTCCACACTGTTCGACGCCGGCCGCGAGGTGGGCGCATGAGCGAGCGGAGCGAGCGAATCGTCATGGGGTGCGCGTCGGTGAATGCCGCTGCCGAGCGTAGCGAGGTGGGCGCATGAGCTTGTTCCGGGACGACGGCGTGGTGCTCCGGGCGCAGAAGCTCGGCGAGGCCGACCGGATCATCACCCTGCTCACCCGCCAGCACGGCAAGGTGCGCGCGGTGGCCCGCGGGGTGCGCAAGACCAAGTCCAAGTTCGGCGCCCGGCTGGAGCCGTTCTCGCACGTGGACGTCCAGTTCTTCAGCCGGGGGAGCGAGCTGCTGGGGCGCGGGCTGCCGCTCTGCACCCAGGTGGAGACGATCGCCCCGTACGGCGGCTCGATCGTCACCGACTACGGCCGCTACACCGCGGGGACGGCCATGCTGGAGACGGCGGAGCGGTTCGCCGAGAACGAGGGCGAGCCGGCCGTCCAGCAGTACCTGCTGCTGGTCGGCGGCCTGCGGACACTGGCCGCCGGGGTGCACGAGTCGCACCTGGTGATGGACGCGTTCCTGCTCCGCTCGCTGGCCGTCAACGGCTACGGCGCGAGCTTCACCGACTGCGCCAAGTGCGGTCTGGAGGGCCCCAACCGGTTCTTCTCGCTCCAGGCGGGCGGTGTGCTCTGCGGAGACTGCCGAGTCCCCGGTTGTGCCGTACCCTCCCCTGAGACACTGGTACTGCTCGGGGCGCTGCTGTCAGGGGACTGGCGGACGGCCGACACCTGCGAGCCGAGGTACTGGCGGGAGGGCAGCGGCCTGGTCGCGGCCTATCTGCAGTGGCACCTGGAGCGGGGCATCCGCTCGATGAGATACGTGGAGAAGTGAGCACATGGCAGCGCGACGGCTCTTCGGCGGTGGCAAGCAAAGGGAGTACCTCCCCCCGACCCCGCACCCCAGCGGCGCACAGCCCCCGAAGATCCCCGGTGAGCTGGTCCCCGACCACGTCGCGATCGTGATGGACGGGAACGGGCGCTGGGCCAAGGAGCGCGGGCTGCCGCGCACCGAGGGGCACAAGGTCGGCGAGGCCGTGGTGCTGGACGTGCTCAAGGGCGCGATCGAGCTCGGCGTGAAGAACATCTCGCTGTACGCGTTCTCCACCGAGAACTGGAAGCGCTCGCCCGACGAGGTGAAGTTCCTGATGAACTTCAACCGGGACGTCATCCACCGCCGCCGCGACGAGATGGACGCGATGGGCGTGCGGGTCCGCTGGGCCGGCCGGATGCCCAAGCTGTGGAAGAGCGTCGTCCAGGAGCTCAAGGTCGCCGAGGAGCAGACCAAGGAGAACGACGCCGTGACGCTCTACATGTGCGTCAACTACGGCGGCCGGGCCGAGATCGCGGACGCGGCGGCGGCCATGGCGGCCGATGTCGCGGCGGGCCGGCTCGACCCGAAGAAGGTCAACGAGAAGACCATCGCCAAGTACCTCTACCACCCGGACATGCCGGACGTGGACCTCTTCCTGCGCCCGAGCGGCGAGCAGCGGACGTCCAACTTCCTGCTCTGGCAGTCGGCGTACGCCGAGTTCGTGTTCCAGGACGTGCTCTGGCCGGACTTCGACCGCCGGGACCTCTGGCGGGCCTGCGAGCAGTACGCGCGGCGCGACCGCCGCTTCGGCGGGGCGATCCCCAACGAGGTCGCCCCCGGTGAGGCCGCCGCCGAAGTGCCCGCGCAGCGCTGAGGCGCCCCGCGACCGCTGCGGTCGGGACCGATGCCGAAGGGCCCGTGGGAGACTCCCGCGGGCCCTTCGGCATGGCCGGATCAGGCCTTCTTGGCGCACTCCGCGCAGGTCCCGAAGATCTCCAGGGTGTGCGCGATGTCGCTGAAGCCGTGCTCGGCGGCGACCGAGTTGGCCCAGCGCTCGACGGCCGGTCCCTCCACCTCGACGGTGGCGCCGCAGTGCCGGCAGACCAGGTGGTGGTGGTGCCCGCTGCTGCAGCGGCGGTAGACGGCCTCACCGTCGGCGGTGCGCAGCACGTCCACCTCGCCCGCGTCGGCGAGCGACTGCAGGGTCCGGTAGACCGTGGTCAGACCCACCGAGTCGCCTCGGTGCTTGAGCATGTCGTGGAGCTCCTGCGCGCTGCGGAAGTCCTCGATCTCGTCCAGGGCCGCCGAGACGGCGGCTCGCTGCCGGGTCGAGCGGGCGCGCGGCGACGGGCCTGCGGTGGTCACCGTGGGTCCTCCTGGGGGTGTGGGCATCTCGCACCTCATTGTGCCAGCCCCGCACTCCGGTCCGGTGTGGTCGCGTCGGACGGGCTCTGCCCGGGCAGTTGGACGTCGCAGACCGTCGGGCCGGGGTCGGCCTTCGCCGTCCGGTGCCGGCGGCGGGCCAGCGGTGCGGCGATCGCGCTGAACACCGCGAACACCGCGATGGCGAGCAGCACGATGGCCGGGCCGGACGGGACGTCGAGCTGGTAGGAGCCGGTGACGCCGGCCAGCGAGACCACCACGCCGAGGGCGATCGAGGCGGCCTGGGTGGCGGCGAAGGAGCGGGTGAGCTGCTGGGCGGCCACCACCGGGACCACCATCAGCGCGCTGACCAGCAGCAGACCGACCACCCGCATGGCGACGGTGACGGTGATCGCGGCCATCACCGCGAGCAGCAGGTTGAGGAACCGCACCGGCAGGCCGGTGACCCGGGCGAAGTCCTCGTCCTGGCAGATCGCGAAGAGCTGGCGGCGCAGGCCGACGGTGACGCCGATCACCACGGCGCCGAGGATGCCGATGGTGACGAGGTCGGCGGGGGCGACGGTCAGGATGGAGCCCCAGAGGTAGCTCTCCAGGCTGCCGGCGCCGGCCTGGGCGGACTTCGAGACCAGCAGCTTTCCGCAGGCCATGCCGCCGTAGAACAGCATCGCGAGGGCGATGTCGCCGCGCTGGTTGCCGCGGGAGCGGACCAGCTCCATGGTGACGGCGCCGAGCACGCAGACCAGGACGGCCATCCAGACCGGGCTGGTGTTGAAGATGAAGCCGAGGCCGACGCCGGTCATCGCGACGTGGCCCATGCCGTCGCCCAGCAGGGCCTGGCGACGCTGCACCAGGTAGATCCCGACGGCGGGCGCGGTGATGCCGACCAGCACGGCGGCGAGCAGGGCGCGCTGCATGAAGTCGTAGGAGAGCATCTCGGTCATGCGAGCAGCCTCGGCGGGGTGTGGTCGGCGTGCGGGTGGACGTGGTCGTGGCCGGGCAGGGCGTGCTGGCCGGTGTTGGGGACGGGCGGGCCGTCGTGCGCGACGCAGCCGTCGCGCAGCACCACGGCGCGGTCGATCAGCGGCTCCAGCGGCCCGAGTTCGTGCAGCACCAGCAGCACGGCCGCGCCGCGTCCGACCTCGGCGCGCAGGGTGTCGGCGAGCACCTGCTGGCTGGCGGCGTCCACCCCGGCCATCGGCTCGTCCATGATCAGCAGGTCGGGGGTGCCGACCAGGGCGCGGGCGATCAGCACCCGCTGCTGCTGGCCGCCGGAGAGGTCGGCCACGCCGTCCCCGGCCCGGTCCAGCATGCCGACGGCGGCCAGCGCGCGGTCCACCGCGTCCCGGTCCCGGCGGCGCAGCGGCAGCAGCCGGTGCTGCGGCAGTCGCCCGGTGGAGACCACCTCGCGCACGGTGGCCGGGACGCCGGAGGCGGCGGTGGTGCGCTGCGGCACGTAGCCGATCCGGTGCCAGGCACGGAACTTGGCGAACGGGATGCCGAACAGTTCCAGGCCGCCGTGCTCCAGCGCGACGGCGCCGGTCACGGCCTTGACGGTGGTGGACTTGCCGGAGCCGTTGGCGCCGAGCAGCGCGACCACCTCGCCGGGCTGCACGGTGAGGTCGACGCCGCGCAGCACCGGTCGGCCGCCGCGCGAGGCGACGGCGTCGTGCAGGCGGACGGCCGGGGGTATCGGGTGGGTCATGGCGTGCTGTCGTCCCCTCAGCTGGTGGTGGCCGCGGTGGTCGCGCCGAGCGCGGCCCGCAGGTTGGCGAGGTTCTGCTTCATCACCGTCAGGTAGCTGTCCTTGGCCGGGTCCTTGACGCCCTCCAGCGGGTCCAGCACCGCGGTCTTGAGACCGAGGTCCTTGGCGACCGTCTCGGCGAGCTTGGGGCTGACCAGGGTCTCGAAGAAGATCGTGGTGACGCCGTTGTCCTTGGCGGCCTTCTGGACGTCGGCCAGCCGGGCCGGGGTGGGCTCGGACTCCGGGTCGACGCCGTTGATGGCGACCTGGGTGAGGCCGTAGTGCTCGGCCAGGTAGCCGAAGGCGGCGTGGCTGGTGACGAAGGTCTTGCTCTTGGCGTCCTTCAGGCCGTCCCGGAACTCCTGGTCCAGGGTGGTGAGCTTGCCGACCAGCTCGCCGGTGTTCTTCTCGTAGTCGGCCGCGTGTGCCGGGTCGGCCTTGGCGAACTCGGCGCCGACGCTCTTGGCGACCGCCGCGTAGCGGGTCGGGTCGAGCCAGATGTGCGGGTCGCCGGGGGCCCCGTCGTGCTGGTGGCCGTCGCCCTCGGCGTGGCCCTCCTCGCCCTCGCCGAGGTGGTGGTCGACCAGCGGGCTGGCGGTGGTGGCGTCGACGACGTGCTTCGCGCCGGAGGCGGCGACCGCCTTGTCGACGGTGGGCTGGAGGCCCTTGAGGTAGAGCAGGGCGTCGGCCTTCTTGACGCTCGCGACCTGCTTGGCGGTGAGGTCCAGGTCGTGCGGCTCGGTGCCGGCCGGGGTCAGGGTGGTGACCTTGACGTGCTCGCCGCCGATCTGCGAGGCGAGGAACTCCATGGGGTAGAAGGAGGCGACGACGTTCAGCTTGCCGTCCGTGCCCTTGGCGCTGCTGTCCCCGCCGCAGGCGGTGAGGAGGAGGCCACCGGCGAGGGTGGTCGCGGTCAGGGCGAGGACGGTGCGGGTAGGTCGTCGGATCATCATGACAACCATTCTCAGGTTAGATGGAAATGATTGTCAAATCACTCGGACGGGTGAGCGGTGCGTGGTGATGGGTGGGTGGGGCGGGGCGATACCGATTTGAACCTCGTACCCGTATGGCCGGTAACCTGAGGTATTCGGGTACGCGCAACCAGCCGTGCCCTGACCGTGCCGTCGTACTGAAGAGAGCACTGTGGCCGCCGACAAGATCGACACGATCGTCAGCCTGAGCAAGCGCCGTGGCTTCGTCTACCCCTGCAGCGAGATCTACGGCGGCACTCGTGCCGCCTGGGACTACGGGCCGCTGGGCGTCGAGCTGAAGGAGAACATCAAGCGCCAGTGGTGGCGCGCGATGGTCCAGGCCCGTGAGGACGTCGTCGGGCTCGATTCGTCGGTGATCCTGGCCCGTGAGGTCTGGGAGGCCTCCGGTCACGTCGCCACCTTCAACGACCCGCTGACCGAGTGCCTCTCCTGCCACAAGCGCCACCGGGCCGACCACCTGGAGGAGAAGTACGAGGCCAAGCACGGCTTCCCGCCGCCGAACGGCCTCAAGGACATCAACTGCCCCGACTGCGGCACCAAGGGCTCCTTCACCGAGCCCCGGGAGTTCTCGGGCATGCTGAAGACCCACCTCGGCGTCACCGAGGAGGCCGGCGGCCTGGCGTACCTGCGCCCGGAGACGGCGCAGGGCATCTTCACCAACTTCAAGGCCGTCCAGACCACCTCGCGCAAGAAGCCGCCGTTCGGCATCGCCCAGACCGGCAAGAGCTTCCGCAACGAGATCACCCCCGGCAACTTCATCTTCCGCACCCGCGAGTTCGAGCAGATGGAGATGGAGTTCTTCGTCAAGCCGGGCGAGGACGAGCAGTGGCACGACTACTGGCTCCAGCAGCGCTGGGACTGGTACGTCGACCTCGGCCTGCGGACCGAGAACATGCGCTTCTTCGAGCACCCGAAGGAGAAGCTCTCCCACTACGCCAAGCGCACGGTGGACATCGAGTACCGCTTCAACTTCGGCGGCCAGGAGTTCTCCGAGCTGGAGGGCGTCGCCAACCGCACCGACTACGACCTGACGGTGCACAGCGAGGCCTCCGGCCAGGACCTCAAGTACTTCGACCAGGAGTCCGGCGAGCGGTACTTCCCGTACGTCATCGAGCCGGCAGCGGGCCTCAACCGCGCGATGCTGGCCTTCCTGATCGACGCCTACTTCGAGGACGAGGCGCCGAACGCCAAGGGCGTCCTGGAGAAGCGCGTCGGCATGCGGCTCGACCCGCGCCTGGCCCCGGTCAAGGTCGCGGTGCTGCCGCTGTCGCGCAACGCCGACCTGTCGCCGAAGGCCCGCGGCCTGGCCGCCGACCTGCGCACCGCGTGGAACGTCGAGTTCGACGACGCCGGCGCGATCGGCAAGCGCTACCGTCGCCAGGACGAGATCGGCACGCCGTTCTGCGTCACCGTCGACTTCGACACCCTTGAGGACAACGCGGTGACCGTGCGCGAGCGCGACACCATGTCGCAGGAGCGCGTCTCGCTCGACCAGGTGAAGTCGTACCTGGCGGCGCGGCTGATCGGCTGCTGACGTCCGTACCCTTCGGGAGCCCCCGTTCGCCTTCGGGCGGGCGGGGGCTCCCGGCGTCTCGGGTGCCCGGTCGGGCGCCTACCGGCGGCCCCAGCGGGAGCGGGGCGCGGCGGCCGGGGTGGTGGGCAGGCCGGCGCTGCGCAGCGAGGCGAGGGTGGTCCGGTGGCGGCCCTCGTCCTCCGCGAGGGCGGCCAGCAGCCCGTCGTACAGGCCCCGGTGCGCCCGGCTCTCCCGGTGCGCGGCGAGCGCGGTGGCGAGCCGGACCAGTTCGGCGGCCGGACGCAGCGCCGCGAGTTCGCGCAGCAGGACGGCGGACAGCGGCGCGGGCAGGGTGGTGGCCAGCTCCGTGAGGTCGTCGGTGGGCCGGCCGGCGGCCTGGCGCAGCAGCGTCCGGGCGTCGTCGGCGCGACCGGCCTGCTCCAGTCCGGAGGCGAGGGCGGCCAGCTCGGCGGTGGGCGCGGAGCCCCACTCCCAGAGCAGGGTGGCGCTGTCCGCGTGCTGGCCGGCGCGTTCCAGGGCCGCCAGCAGGGCCGGCAGCGCGTCGGCCGGGTAGGCCCAGAGGGCGTGGAACAGCTCGGTGGCCTCCTGCGCCAGGCCGGCCTGGCGCAGCTCGGCGAGGGTGCTGGCGGCCTGCGCCGGGGTGCCGCCCGCGGCGCCGCGGGCCAGCTGGACGGAGGCGTCGGGCGGCCCGCCGCGGGCGAGCAGGCCGGCGAGCCGGACGGTGTCGAGCGGGAGCAGCAGGGCGGCGGCCTGGCCCAGCAGGGCGGTGATCTCCTGGGCGGCGCCCTGGCGGTGCAGGGTGGTGATCCGCTCGGCGAGGGCGGTGAGTTCGGCGGGGGAGCGGCGCCGGGGCGGCTCCGGCGCGGGCTGGGGCGGCGGAGGCGGCGGGGCCGCGGCACCACCCGGGGGGCGCGCGGGTTCGGCGGCCTCCTCGGGGCGGGTGCGCGGGGCGCCGAACCGGGCTCCGGTGGCGGGTGGTGGGGGCGGAGCTTGTTGCACCGACGGGGCGTGCGGCTCCTCGTACGCGCCCCCGAAGCGGGCGCCGGTGGGCTGCCGGGGTATCGGACGGCGCAGCGCAGGCTGGCGCAGACGGTCCTCCAGCGCCGTCAACTGCTCGCTCAGCTCCAGGCAGCGTGCGCCGAGCCCCTCGCGCAGCGTCCGCGCCTGGGCCAGCTGCCGCAGCAGCTCCGCGTCCGGCCGCTGCCGCTCCGGCACGGCCCGCACCGCCTCGGCGAGCCGCCGTTCGCGCTGGTTGGCGTACTGGCGGGCTCGAAGTAACTCGTCCAGCTCGGCACGGAGTTCGAGCGCGTCCTCTTCGCTCTCGCCGCCGTGCCGATCCATGGGTTGTTCTGTGTGCCGTATCCGCATGATCGCCGCACCCTGTCCATCTCGACCCTGACTGCGGGTCATCCTGGCGTCGGTATACGGCGACAGCGTTACGGCAGTGCGTCGAAATGTTTGCGACTGTGGTCCTGGAGCGCGCAGACGGCGGTGGCGGCGAGGAGCGCGACGACGGCCGCCCGGAGGAGGGCGGCCTCGTAGTACGGGTCGGTGGACCACCGGACGGCCAGGAATCCGGCCGCCGCGCCGACGGCCGCGGGGAGCGCGAGCAGGGGCGTGCGCCGGGCGACGGCGGCGATCAGCACCGCCGCGCCCGCCACGGCGGCGAGCAGGGGCGTACCGAAGCCCCCGGCGTACCGGATGGCGAGCGCCGGGACGAGGAACAGCGCGAGCCCCCGGCCGAGGGTGTCCGTGAGCGCGGCCACGCGCGGGCCGGCCCGGTCGGCGGACCGTGGCAGGAGGCGGGTCGCACCGAGCACGGCGACCGCGGTGATCATGCCCGGCAGCCGTTCGTCCAGCCGGGAGAGGTTGTAGAGCAGCACGGTGTCGTAGAGGGCCAGCATCAGGTAGCCGTAGGCCCAGAGGTCGAGCGCGAAGACGACCGGCCTGGGGGAGTGCGACGCGATGTCCGCCTCCCGGCCCGCGAGCCGGACGACCAGCAGCGGTGTGACGAGCGCCGACACCGCCCGGACGACGAGGTCGTCCACCGTGTACGGGTTGCGCAGGTCCCACTCCACCGCGCAGAACGCGACGGTGTACGACGCGGCGGCGAGCGGGACCAGCGCCGAGCGGGCCACCCGCGCGTACAACTGCCGGTCGAGTCGGCGCAGCAGCGCGACGAACGCCAGGAGGACGAGCGGCAGTTCGAGGAAGGCCTGGACGCGGAGCACGGACGGCGCGAGCAGCTCGGGTGCCGGGGTGTGCGCGGCGACCCAGTCGACGAACGGGTTGCCGCGCGGCACGGCGAACCACCCGGGCGGCAGGTAGCGCGCGATGAACGCGGTGCTGCCGCCGTGCACGCGCTGGACGTGGACGGCGAAGGCCAGTTGGTTGACGAGGAACAGGGCCACGACGATCGCGAGCAACGCCTCCGGCCCGGGCGCTCCGCCGCGCCCGGGCCGGACCTCCCGCCGCAGCACCCTCGGCGCGAGGGTGAGTGCGGCGCCCACCGACACCACCACCGTGGCGTCCAGTACGGGGGCGATCGTGCTCACCGCGCCAGCCGCGCGCGGGCCTCCATCAGGGCGAAGCCGAGCAGGTTCTCGCCGCGCCAGTCGGCCGGTCGCGCCGCCCGCTCGTCGTCTGCGGCGAGGCCGATGCCCCAGAGCCGGTCCACCGGGCTGGCCTCGACCAGGACGCGCTGCCCGGTGCCGAGGAGGTAGCCGCGCAGGGCCTCGTCCTGCCCGAACTTGGCGACGTTGCCGGTCACCACCAGCTCGAACCGCCCGGCGGCCCACGTGGGTTCGTCGAAGCCCCTGACCTGGCGCCCCAGCTTCTTCGCCTCGGCCGGGGTGCGGGCGGCGAGGATGCGCGGGACGATCGCCGCGTCCCCGAACATCCGGGCCTTGCCGGCCATCATCCAGTGCTCGGCGGTCGCGTACGTCAGGCCGTCCACGGTGAACTCGGACGGCCACCACTGGCTCAGCGCGCCCTGCCCGATCGACCCGTCCTGCTGAGGCCGGTGCCCCCAGAACATCAGCCACTTCGGCTCGGCGCCGGAGGCTACGGCCGCCACCAGCTCGGCCCGGTCGCGGGTGTCGAGGGGGTTCCCCGTGTACTTGCTGCTCATATCGTCATTCTGACGCAAAGAGGGTCGTGACAGCCAATGATTTGATCGAAGTGGATGCTCCGGGGTCACTTCTGCCTGTCGTGGGGCCGGAGTTGACCGGTTCGTGTGCGCCTGTTGATCTCGTCGCCCGCCTGACGGTGCATGTGCTACGTTCCGGAATCACAACATCACACAGAGACATGGTTGACCCCGGCGGTGCTACCAACACCCCGGGGTCCGGCAACAGGAGTATCGACCTCCCGATGCAGATTCATCGTAGCGCTCACGCGCGCAACTTCACCGTGCTGCCCAACGGTCTGCTCCAGGACCGTCGGCTCAGCTGCACCGCCCGAGGCCTGCTCGCCGACCTGCTCTCCCGGCCCGCCATCCGGGGGGGGCGACAGCAGGTGGAGAGGGGGAGTCGCGCGATGGCGGAGGTACGGGCGCGGAGGGTCCTGCTGGCGCTGGTTGGTGTCCTGGTGGCGGCGGGCTGCGCCACAGCAGCAGCCCTTGCCCACGGCTCGGGAGGCGTCAGGGGTCGGGAGAACGTCCCGCTGTCTCCGGAGGTGCAGAGGTACGTTCAGGACCCGGAAGCGTTCGAGGACTTCATGCGCTCGCATCCGCCGTCGCCAATGATGCCTGGGATCCGCAAGTAGTCGATCCCGAGCCGGGTCGCCGCACGCGAAGGTGCCCCGGCCGGAGGGCCGGGGCACCGGGGCGAGCGGGCTGCGATCAGCTCTCGGCGGCGTGACGGCGGCGCGAGACGGCGATCAGGGCGGCACCGGCGGCGACGGCCGCGGCGGCGCCGCCGGCCTCCCAGCCGAGGCCCTCGTCCGCGCCGGTGACGGCGAGCTGGCCGGAGGTCGGGGCCGTGGTGCCGGTGGTGGTGGCGACCCGCGCGGGCGCCACGGCCGGGGCCGGGTTCGCGTTGGCGCTCACGGTGCCGGCGGTCTGGACGGTCTGGGTGACCTGAGTGGCCTGGGTGGCCTGCCCGGTGCCGGAGTTCTGGGCCTGCTCCGGCTGCTGGGCCGGCGGGGTCGGCCTGGCGGCGGCCGCCGCGTTGGCCTCGTCCTCGGCGCGGGCCGTGTACTGGCCCTCCTTGAGGAACGTGACGACGTCCGCGTAGGTGCCGTCGAGCGCGGCGCCGGCGGCCTTCTTGACGGCGGGGCCGCCGGTCTCCAGGAGCCGGGAGACCTTCACCCGGTCGTCGCTCTCGCGCAGGGCGGCCAGGTCGACCTCAAGGAAGTGGCGCAGGTCGGCGGGCGTACCGTCGAGGGCCTTCTGGGCCGCCGCGAAGACGCGCGGGCTGACCTCCTTGTCGGCGATGACGACCAGGATCGCGACCCGGTCGTCCTCGGTGCGGGCCTTGTACTGGCCCTCCTTGAGGAACTTGACGACGTCCGCGTAGGTGCCGTCGAGCGCCGCGCCGCCGGCCTCCCGGACGGCACGGCCGCCGGTGGCGATGAGCTTGCTGACCTCGACCCGGT
>NZ_JBHVWC010000034.1:57547-100343 GCF_042882445.1 Kitasatospora sp. NPDC058218
GTCGTCGTCCTGGCGCTGCTTGTCGAGTTCGACGGTGAGGAAGTGGCGCAGGTCGGCGGCGGTGCCGGCGAGGGCCTTCTCGGCGGCCTCGCGGACACCGCGGCCGGTCGACTTGTCGGCGAGGATGCGCTCGATCTCGGCGCGGTCGTCGTCCTCGGCGCGGGCCGTGAACTGGCCCTCCTTGAGGAACGTGACGAGGTCCGCGTAGGTGCCGCTGAGCGCGGCAGCGGCGGCCTTCTTGACGGCGGGGCCGCCGGTGGCGATGAGCTTGCTGACCTCGACCCGGTCGTCGTCCTGGCGCTGCTTGTCGAGTTCGACGGTGAGGAAGTGGCGCAGGTCGGCGGCGGTGCCGGCGAGGGCCTTCTCGGCGGCCTCGCGGACGCCCCGGCCGGTTGACTTGTCGGCCAGGATCCGCTGGATCTCGGCGCGGTCCAGCGCCTCCTGGGTGTCGTGGTCCCCTGCGGCGTCGGACGCCGTGTCCGGACCGGAGACCCCGATCGGAGCCGGCGGCTCGGCGGCGGAGGCCATCGACGGGAACAGCACGGTGGGCGCAAGCGCAGCCGCAGCGATGACGGCGGACACCTTGGGCAACTTCATCAAGTAGACCTGCTTCTTGAGCGGAGAACCCGGGGATAGATCGTGAACGCGCTCAGCATAGATCTTCTTGTGTGGTCGTCATATCAGCATTATTTCCAGGGGCTTTCATCGGAGCGAAGGCCTCGGCACAGCGTGAACGGCAAATCCGGATGTACGAGGACAGTCCTCCTCCGGCGGCCTGAGCGGTACTCGAGGTCATGCCCGGGTCCGCGCCGGCACGACAATGTCGTGGGGTGGGCCGCCGGCGGCCCGCCCCACGACTCGGGACTATCCAAGGGCGTTCGCACGCTCGGCCAGTTGGAGAAGCTCGGTCGGCGCACTCCGGCCGGCGATGAGGACAAGCTCGCGGATCGTCGCGCGTGCTGCGACGTGGGAGTGCACGGCTTCGGGAACGAGTTCTTCGGCTTGCAGGAGACAGTTCAGCGCCTCGCCCGGGTGCCTTCGCTGGGCGTGAGCCCTGCCGAGATCGATCAGGAGGCGCGATCTGCGTTCCGGAGAGAGCCGGCTGGAGTCGATGCGGGCGCCCAGGTCGAGCGCCTCCCCGGCGTCACCGAGTTCGACGGCGGTCGAGACGGCCTGGATCTCCACATTGGTCGGCCCGAACTCCAGGTTGAAGTCGTTGCGGTCAGTGCCGAGCCGGGCCGCGATCTCGCGTGCGTCGGCCAGTTCCTTCCTCGCCTGTTCGCGCCGACCGGCTCGGGCGGCGGCCAGGGCGAGCACGAGGTGCAATGACCCGAGGATCGAAAGGGCCTCGGGCGCCGGGTTCTTGGTCGAGGTCCGCCTCTGCAGGACTGCCACTGCGGCGACCGCCGCATGCTCGGCCTGATCGATTCGCCTCAATCGGACGAAGGCGTGCGCCAGGCGGTAGACACTCGCGAACACCTGCAACGGCTGGGTGGACTGTTCGGCCGCCCGGACGGCCCGGTCGGCGGCGACCCAGGCCGCGTCGTCCTCGCCCTGGCGCGCGAAGGCCGCGGCCAACGCCTGGTAGGTCCGGCTGAGCAGAAGGTGGAGGGCAGGACGGTCCTCGGGTGCGGTGGTCCGTGAGGCGAGTTCCAGCTGTGGCAGGAGGACGTTCACGGCGGTGTTCAGGTCGGCGAACCGTGCCGCATGCGTCAGCTGCCAGATCTCGTCCACCGCGTTGCCGAGTTCGCCGAGGTCGACCGCATCGGCGCGAGGGGCATCGTTGAACAGCGTCTCCAGAGCGGGGTGTCCCGACAGCAGGAGCCGTGTCAGATCCAGATCGTTGGGTGCTGCCTCGTGTGCCGACGGGAGAGTTGCGGTGAGCGGTGCGTCGGGCCGGAGGGTCTGGATCGAGATGCCGAGCCCCTCGGCAAGGAGGTGGAGGACGTCGAGGCGGACCACCGGCTGGACGCCTCGCTCAACCTGCGAGACCCAACTGGCGGTCCGGTTGATCGCGGCCGCCAACTGCTCCTGGTTCATGCCACGTTGCTTGCGGAGCTGGGCTACCCGGGCGCCGAAAGTGCGACGGTCTTCAGGCATCACTGCTCGGCCTGCCTGTCGGGCGTGCCCTTGCCGGAGATCTCGTCCAGGAAGGTGACCTCGAACGAGGCGAGGTGCTGGGCGCGTTCGCTCAGGAAGCGCTGGACGTGCGGCTGGCGCTCGTGCTCCTCGAACGCCGCGCGGTCCGCGTAGAGCTCGTAGAACACCCGGACATTGGGCTCGTCCGGCACCGAGTGATTGACGTAGACGAGAGTGCCCGGTTCCTGGGTGCGGATTCCTTTCAGGGCCTCCTCTGCCAGCCCGTCGAAGGCGCGGGCCGATGCCGCGTCATGGGTGGTGAAGCGAACAACGAGTCCGAATCCCATGGTGCCAACTCCCTTTGAGGTTGGGGCAAGTGTTGCATGGCTCGCTGAGTATCTGTGAGTCGCATCACTTCTTGACTCACAGAATCTCTGCGAGTAGCTTCACGTGTAACGGATCGATCACCAAGAGTGATGGTGGTTCTCCCGCCGTTCTGCCCACGTTCCCGTGGGCAGCTGTGGCCCGTGGAGCATCGTGGGAGCGGCTGTACTCCTTCCGGACTCCATGCTCCAGTGACGGAGATGCAATGGAGTCGACCCGAATCGCCAGCCCACTGACCATGGCGCGGTTTCCCGTTCCGCTGACGTGGGACGTACCGCCCGACGCGGCCGCAGTGCCCGAGGCGCGGCGATTGGTGGTGACGATCCTCCGGGAGTGGGGTGTGCCGTTGTCGGGCGATGCTTCGGGGGAGGTGGAGTTGTGCGCGGGCGAGGTGATCGCCAATGCGGTGGAGCACACGGGTGGTCGCTGTGCGGCGAGCGTGGAGTGGCGTGGGGAGCGGCTGCGGGTCGAGGTCGCGGATGCCGGCGCCTCGCTGGCGCGCTCGACGCCGGAGGAGGAGGCCACGAATGGGCGTGGCCTGTTGCTGGTGGAGGCGTTGGCGAGCGCCTGGGGCTGGCACCGGCAGGGCGCGGGCAAGGTGGTCTGGTTCGAGTTCCCGATCGGGTCGGTGGCAGACGAGTGGTCGTCCCCCACGCACGGGTGGGGGACGACGAAGGGTCTCCACCGAATCGGGCGGGTGGCGTGATGGGATCCTCTCTCACCCGCGCGACGGTCGAGCAGCGCCGAGCGGCCGCCGATGCGCTCGACGACCTCCGGGCCGTCCTCGCTCTGGGCGGCGTCGCGCTGCCGTCTGTCGGGATCGACTGGCAGGCGGGCAGGGCGACGGGCGACTACCGGATCGATCTCGGCGCCGTCCGTCCGGACGTGATCGTCCGCCTCGTCGAACTCCTCCGGAAGGGGCTCCGTCATGAGCGGCAGGAAGAACTCGCCGGTCAGGGCTGAACTGGCCCGTGCCGGCGTCGTCTTCACCGCCCTCGGCGGCCTCGCGGTCGGTCCCGCCCTACTGGTGGGCGTCGACCGGTCGACCGGTCGACCGTCGGGCGCCTCGCCTGGTGGGCGCTCTTCTCCACCGCCCTCGTGACCCGCCTGCGGTGGTCCGAGTGGTCCGAGTCCTGAGGCTCCTGGCCGGGCCCGTCAGGCCGCGGCCTTCCTGAGGGCCACGTCGCGGGTGCGCTGCTGGAGTTGGCGGACGACGGGTGTGTCCGGGCGGGCGGCCACGGTGGTGGAGAGGGCCCGGAAGTGTTCGTCGCCGCGGACGGAGCTCAGCGTGACGTAGTCGTCCAGGAAGGTGTTCCACGTCGCGCAGGCGGCCTCCACGTGACCCAGCTCCATCTGGCGGCGCGCGAGCAGGCCGTTGGCGTGCGCCCGGCCCTGCTTCTCGTTCACGGGCCGGGCCCGGTTCGAGAGCTGGAGTTCCTTGATCGCCCCTGGGAGGTCGCCGAGTTCGTACAGGACGTGGGAGACGTGGAAGTGGTAGGCGGCCTGGTCGTAGCCCCCGACCGCGTCGTTGCGCCCGTCCGCGAGGGCGAGAGCCGTCTCCGTCTCGTTCAGCCGGGCGAAGGCCTGCCGCCGGTCCTTCACCATGGCCGCGCCGTGGGCCTGCTGGCCGGCGAGGAACGCGCGCAGCCGGGGGCCCGAAGCGGGCGCGGCCTCGGCGGCCGAGTCGGCCAGTTCCAGTGCCTTCGGGCCGTGGCCGAGGCTGGCGGCCTGGAGGGCCATGCCGCGGAGGGTGCGGCAGTAGGTCACGTGGTCCTGGGCGTCGCGGGCGAGCTTGAGGGCCTCGACGTAGTACTTCTGACCGAGCCCGTGGGCGGTCTCGTACATGGCCATCCACCCGGTCAGGTAGGTGAGGTCGGCCGCGGCCGAGAGCAGGTCGGCCTTCACCTCGGCGGTGCCGGACGCCTGGAGCCACGGCCCCACGGAGTTGACCAGGAACGCGGCGGCCATCGGGCGGGCGTGCGCCGCGCCGAGTTCGTCGAGGATCCCGGCGATCCGGTCGGTCATGTTCCGGACGGTCTCGACCTCGCCCTGTCCGACGCGCACGGTCGGGCCCGCCGACGCCCGACTGATCCGCTCGGCGCTGTCGTCGAACACCGGCAGGCTCAGCGCGGCGGAGTACAGCCCGGCCGCGAGCACGCTCCGCCGGGACGGGTCCATGTCGGCCCGGCCGATCGACATCAGGTCGGCCGGCGCGCACCGGTCGCCGGCCGGCTCGGGGGCGGCCTCGAAGCCCGTCTCCTCAGGGGTGACCGGACGCCCGAGGCGGCGTGCGAACGTCTCCCGCACGACCTCGCGGACCTCGGCCCGCGGCTGGACGCCGGCGAGCCAGTGCGAGACCGACGACTTGTCGTAGGTCAGTCGCAGACCCGCCTCGCTCCCGGTCCGGTTGACCGCACGGGCGAGCCGGTCGTTGCCCCAGGCGGTCTCCTGCATGAGCGCGGCCAACGCGGTGTTCGGCGTACGCGGTCGTTGCGCCATCACGATCCCCGTCTCCTTCGTTCAACCGATTCAACCCCCGGACCAGCATGGCTTGTTCTCCTCTCCTGTGTACCCCCGTTGACTTGATGTCAGCCCAACGGGTGGTCGGGGCCGTGGTCCGTACGACTTACCGACCGGGCGTACCCGATGTGACCCCTGTGGTGGGACGGAGCAGACCGGTGACCAGCAGTCCTCTCGGCAATGCGAGATTCCAGGTGCCCTGTGAGTGGGACGTGCCGCCCGATGCGGCCGCGGTGCCGCGGGCGCGGCGATCGGTCGTGGCGGTCCTCCGGGAGTGGGGTGTGCCGTTGTCGGAGGAGGCCCTGGAGGACGTGGAGTTGTGCGCCGGCGAGGTGATCGCCAATGCGGTGGAGCACACGGGCGGCGGGTGCTCGGTCAGCGTGCGGTGGCGTGGGGAGCGGCTGCGGGTCGAGGTCGCGGACGCCTCTGCCCTGCTGGCCCGCTCGGAGCCGGAGGAGGACGGGGAAGCCACCAGGGGGCGTGGCCTGCTGCTGGTGGAGGCGCTGGCGAGCGCCTGGGGCTGGCACCGGCAGGGCGCGGGCAAGGTGGTCTGGTTCGAGTACGCGGTCGAGGTGGTGGCCGACGAGCCGCCGCCGCCCACGCACGGGTGGGGGACGGCGAGGGTCCTGCGCCGGCCCGGGCGGGTGGCCTGGTGAGGCCCGTCCGCAGCCCGGCTGCCCAGCTGGCGAGGCGGCCGGACGGCCTTCGCGGAGGGCGGCGCCGGACGGGCCGCCGCCGGGGTGGTTGAAATCTGTATTCTGTGCAGCTGTTCGATTGCGGGTCGCGGTGCAGGCCGTCCCGCAAACGCGGCCGCACAGGCGGAATTGATCATCAATCAGGGGGAAGCATGACAGCGCAGGTCACGGCGGCAAGATTCTCCGTCGGGTCGGTGCACTCGGCGGACGGCACGGTCATCGGTTACCGCAGCGTGGGATCGGGCGGCCCCGCGCTGCTCGTCGTACCCGGGGCGCTGTCCGTGGCCGAGGAGTTCGACGGAGTCGCCGCCGAACTCGCCCGGCACTTCACCGTGCACACCATCGAGCGGCGCGGCCGCGGTGCCAGCGGTCCGCAGGGCGACGGCTACGGCGTCGACGCCGAGTGCGCCGACATCGAGGCGGTGCGGGCCGCGACCGGTGCGCGCCTGGTCTTCGCTCACAGCTTCGGCGCCTTCCTCACCCTGGAATCCGCCCTGCGCGGATCCGCCTTCGACCGGATCGCCCTCTACGAGCCCGGGGTCTCCATCGACGGCTCCGTCCCGATGGGCTGGGCCCCCGAGACCGAACGGCTGCTGGCGCAGGGCAAGGACGCCGAGGCCTTCCTGACCTTCGTCCGCGGGATCAATCCGGAGACCTCCGGCAAGGCGCCGCGCTGGCTGCTGCGGATCATCCTCCGGTTCGTCATGAAGGAGCCGGAGCGGCTGCGCAAGCACGCCCTGCTCGGGGGCACGATCCGCGAGCACGCCGAGGCGGCCCGGCTGGACAACGACTACCCGAAGTACGCCGGGCTCACCGCTCCCGTCCTGCTGATGGCCGGCAAGGACGAGGCCACGACGGGGGCGGGCCGCGCGGCCGTCCGCCTCCGCGAGGTCATCACCACCTCCGAACTGGTCCGCTTCCCCAAGCTCGACCACTTCGGCTACGAGAAGGACCCGGCGGCCGTCGCCGCCGCGGTGAGCACCTTCCTCCTCGGCGGCGGCCGGCCCGCGGCGCAGTAGCCCGCCGGGGCCCGTCGGACCCCCTCGCCGGGGGCTCCGACGGGCCCGGTCGGTACGGCTCAGCGGAGCTGGAGCAGGTCCCAGCGGTTGCCGTACAGATCCTCGAACACCGCCACCGTGCCGTACGGTTCGTGCCTCGGCTCCTCCAGGAAGCGGACCCCGGCGGCGGTCATCCGGCGGTGGTCGCGCTCGAAGTCCTCGGTGTTGAGGAACAGCCCGACCCGTCCGCCGGTCTGGTCCCCGATCCGCGCCGTCTGCTCCGGCTTCGACGGGCGTGCCAGCAACAGCCCGGTCTCCGTCGACCCGCGCGGCGCCACCACCACCCAGCGTCCGCCGCCCTCACGCGGTGCGTCCTCGCGCAGCTCGAAGCCGACGGCGTCCACGTAGAAGGAGATCGCCTCGTCGTAGTCCCGTACGAGCACGGTGGTCAGTCCGATATGTGCCATCCCACGATCGTGCCACCCCGCCCCGCGGCCGGCTCGCACGACCCGACCCGACAGGTCCGGCACGAGCGGCACCATGTGCTCGCCCGCCGCACAGGCCTACCCCGCGGCGTCGGCACGCCCGGTCGGCCGGAGAAGCCCAGTGTGTGTTCCGACGGCGCCGGGGCCGAATCCTTTTCGCGGGGGCGGGTCTCCTATGAATGTTCCGACGAACAGGTCGGACCGGATCGGGAGGTAGTCGTGATCATCGGAATCGCCGTCGCCGTCACCGTGGTGCTCCTGTGCACCTGCAGCGTGGTCGTGCTGAGGAAGCGGGGGCGGCGACGTGGTTGAGTCCGCCGCCTGGCCGGGGGAGCAGCTGGTCGTGGCGGCGCAGGCCGGGGACGTCGACTCGCTCGCCGCGCTGGTGTCGGGGGCGCACCCGCATGTGCGGCGGTTCGCCCGGTCGTTGTGCGCGTCGCCGGAGGACGCCGAGGACGCGGCGCAGGAGGCGCTGATCATCCTCTACCGCAAGATCGGGATGCTGCGGGCGTCCGGTGCGCTGGCGTCGTGGATGTTCCGCATCGTCCGCAACGAGTGCCTGCGCCGCGCGCGGATGCTGCGGCGCGAGCTTCCGCCGGTGGGGGACGAGGGCGTGCTGTCGGCCGAGGACGAGGTGCTGCAACGCCTGGAGGCCGGGCGGGTGGCGGCGGCGATCGCCGCGCTCCCGGCCGACCAGCGCCGCGTCCTGGTCATGCGGGACGTCCAGGGCCTCAGCGGCCGGATGGTCGCCGACGCGCTGGGCCTGAGCAGCACCGCGATGAAGTCGCGACTGCACCGCGCCCGTACGACGGTCCGCTGTGCGCTGCGGGCCACGCCGACTCCTGGAGGTACCGGTGACTGACCGTCCCGACTTCGCGAGCGCGTCGCTGACCCGGCACCTGGCGCGCGGCGCACTGGGCTTCGGCGCGCTGATCGGCTCGTTCGCGCTCATTCCGGTCGTGGGGCCGGGGGCCCTGCTGCTGCTCCCGGTCGGGGTGCTCGCCCTGCGCGGCTGCCCGATGTGCTGGACGATCGGGCTGATCCAGACCGTCTCGCGCGGCCGTCTGAAGCGCTCCTGCACGGTGGACGGCCAGTGCCGGCTGACCGTCGCCGGGCCCGACTGAACGCCGGCGCCGGTCGGCCCCGGCCGTCCGGGACACCTCGACCCGCCCGTCTGGGGCCGGTTCGTCGACGGGTGCGGCGAGTTCCGCTGCGACGACGTGGTGAGCGGGCGCACGATCACCCTGCGTTTCGAGTGGCTGGACGTCACCGCCGACTCGCCGCGGTGGGTGCAGTCCTTCTCCTACGACGAGAGGGAGAGCTGGGAGCCCAGCTGGGTCATGACGCCGACCCGGTCGAGCTGACGTCCGGCGGCAACCGTCCTCCGGTGGTCGCCACCGGCCGACGGTGACGGCCACCGAACGGTCCAGTTCGGGGCGGGGGCGGGGGCGGGGGCGGGGGCGGGGGCGGTGCAGGCCGGTGGGCCGGGCCCCGCCGCCATTCCAACGGGCCTCATCCGATGGAGCGGGGGAGGCGGGTGCTCAGCCGGAGGACGGCGAAGGAGCCCAGCAGCCGGTCGGCGAGGCGGAGGGCCAGGGCGCGGACGAGGAGACCCGGGCGCGGGTGGACGTCATGGCGGTCGGCCTCCGCGCCGGACGCCGCCGCTGACCGGCTCCCGCCCGTCGGCCGAGTGCCAGGCAGAGGGCGGCCAGCGGCAGTTCGACGCAGCCGGCCATCACCAGGGCGGCGAGCAGCGGCAGGCCCGGAGCGGCGGTGCCGATGTCGGCCAGGGCGTCGCCCGCGAGCAGCAGCGCCACCAGGCAGGCGGCCCCGAACGCGGCGGGGCTGCGGCGGCGCAGCAGCGCGTCCAGCCCGAGCAGGGCGGTCAGCTCGGCCAGGTCGAGGGCGACCCAGGCGGTCTCGTGGCAGGCGGCCAGCACGGCCAGCCAGGGCAGCAGGGCCAGTGCCGCCAGGGCGGGCACCCGCGGCGCCCAGGCGGGCAGCGCCGGGGCGGCCGGTCGCGCGGCCGTGGTCGGCCGGGCTGTCAGGAGGGCGGTGCTCACCGTGCGCTCCGATCGCGGCGGCGGGCCCGCTGCAGCGGCTGCCGCTCGCGGCCGTCGGGGTGCTCCACCAGCACGCCGTTGAACGGACCGTGCGCCCAGGCGAGCCAGAACTCCCCGTCCACCGTGAGGACTTCGGGCCTCTCGACGACCCCGGCCGCCCGCCCGGCCCGACGCAGCCGCCCGGCGGTGAACTCCACGACGGGGGCCGGGCCGCCTCGCGGGAGCCGGCCCCAGGCCAGCCCGAACGACCCCCGCGTGCCGGGGGTCGGGCACCGCCGGGCGCCGCGCAGCACCTGGGGGGCGAGCCGGGCCGCGACCACGACGTCCAGCAACTCGCCGTGCTCGTAAAGCTCCAGTGCCGCCCGCCCCCGGGACGCCGGGACACCCCGCACCGACCACGGGCCGGGCAGTTCGAGCGGCCCGAGCGGCCCGCGCAGCACCGGTGATGCCACCGACCCCGCCACCCCGAGCAGCCCGGGCGACGCCACCGCACCGCCCGGCAGCGCCCCCGGGGCGGAGGCGTTCCCGTTCCCGGTGGCGGGCCGTCGGCACGGCGGGGTGGCGGTGTGCGGTCGAGTGCTCGTCATGCCGTCAAGACTCCCGCCGGACGGCACCCGCTGTCGGTAGTGCACCGCTCCGAACCGGGGGTGTAGCCAGGTACACCCCCACTCTCCACTCCCCTTCATGGCGGCAGTCGATCTTCGAGCCCTACGCTGTCCGTCATGCCCTCCACCCCGCTGCGCCGCGCGCTCGCCAGGAGCGCCGGGCGACCGCCGTGGTCGGCCGCCGTCTGGCGCGACACCCGCTTCATAGCCGCCGGCATCCCGCTGGCCGCGCCGATCTGGCTGTCCCTCACCTACTCCAAGCTCTTCCTGCCGGTCGTCGGCCTGTTCCTGCTCGGTCTGCGCCTGCTGACGGCGGCCCAGCGCGGCCGGCTGCGCACCCTGCGCGGGGTCGAGGTGCCGCCGCTGCTCCGGTCGGCCGGCACCCCGGCGGGCCTGTTGACCGGGCTGCGCACCGGGGTGAGCTGGCGCCAGGTCGGCCACCACCTGCTGGCGGGCCCGCTGCTCGCGCTCGGCGCGCTCGGGCTGCTGTACGCCTGGGGCGCGGGCCTGGCGATGGCCACCGTCTACGGCTGGGCGTGGCTGATGCCGCCCTCGAACCCGGCGCGCGAGTCGCTGGTGAAGCTGGACGTCCCGGTCACCGTGGCCGGTGCCCTGCTGCTCTTCGTACTGCCCTGGGTGACGGCCCTGCTGGCCCGGCTGGAGGAGTGGGTGGCCGTGCGGCTGCTCGGCCCGGGCCGGGCGGAGACCCTGGAGCGCCGGGTCGAGGAGATCGCCGAGAGCCGGGCCGGCCTGGTCGACGCCGTCGACGCCGAGCGCCGCCGGATCGAGCGTGACCTGCACGACGGCGCCCAGCAGCGGCTGACCTCGCTGGCGATGAACCTGGGCCTGGCCCGGCGCACCCTCAAGGACGCCCCGCCCGAGTTCCTGCAGGTGATCGTGGACGCGCACGAGGAGGCCCAGGCCGCCATCGACGAGCTGCGGGACCTCGTCCGCGGCCTGCACCCGGCCGTCCTGGAGGACCGCGGTCTGGACGCGGCGCTGTCCGGCATCGCCGCCCGCTCACCACTGCCGGTACGCCTCGACGTCGCCCTGACCGAGCCGATCGCCCCGACCGTCGAGGCGGTCGCCTACTTCACCGTCTCCGAGGCGCTGACCAACGTCGCGAAGCACGCCCGGGCCTCCCGGGTCGACCTCTCGGTGCGGACGGCCGGCGGCCGGCTGCGCCTGGTCGTCAGCGACGACGGTGTCGGCGGCGCGGACGCCGCGCGCGGCACCGGCCTGACCGGGCTGCGCAAGCGCGCCGCCTCGGTCGACGGCACGCTGTCCGTTCTCAGCCCCCTCGGGGGGCCCACCACCATCACCGTGGAGTTGCCGTGCGCGCTGTGATCGCCGAGGACTCGGTCCTGCTCAGGGTCGGTCTGGTCAAGGTCCTGGAGGCGGTGGGCTTCGAGGTGGCCGCCGCGGTCGGGGACGCCGAGGAGCTGCTCGCCGCAGTGGAGGAGCACCGCCCGCAGGTGGTGGTCGCGGACGTCCGGATGCCGCCCGGCTACACCGACGAGGGGGTCCGGGCCGCGCTGCTGATCCGCCGGCAGTGGCCGGAGGTCGCGGTGCTGCTGCTCTCCCAGTACGTCGAGGAGCGGTACGCGGCCGACCTGCTGGCCACCAACACCAGCGGGGTGGGCTACCTGCTCAAGCAGCGGGTGGCCAATGTCGACGACTTCGTCGAGGCACTCCAGCGGGTGGCCGAGGGCGGGACGGCGCTGGACCCGGAGGTGGTCGCCCAGCTGCTGGTGCGCCGTCACCGGGATCCGCTGGAGAAGCTGACCCCGCGCGAGCGGGACGTGCTCGGCCTGATGGCGGAGGGCCGCTCCAACGCGGCGATCGCGGCCGCCCTGGTGGTCAGTGACAGCGCGGTGGCGAAGCACATCAACTCGATCTTCACCAAGCTCGATCTGCCGCCGGCCGACAACAGCCACCGCCGGGTGCTGGCGGTGCTGCGCTTCCTGGAGGTCGGGTAGCCGTGCGGGGACGTCGTGGCTGGCAGGTCACCGGGACGCTCGCGCTGGCCTTCGTCGTGGTGTTCGGCGCCGTGCAGACCTGGGCGATGGTGGTGCAGCAGAAGGCGGTGTCCGAGCGCACCTACCAGGTCCCGGTGACCAGGGTGGAGCTGGACACCGGGACGGCGGCGGTCCGGATCCGGGCCGGAGCGCCGGGGCGGGTGGTGATGAGGCAGTACCTGGACTGGACGGTCCGCAAGCCCACGGTCTCGGCCGTCTTCGACGGCGACGTGCTCACCGTCCGGATGCGCTGCAACCAGCTGCTGCCGGCCGTGGACGTCGGCTGCGACGCGCTGATCGACCTGGAGGTGCCGGCCGCGGCCTCGGTCTCCGGCGGGGGGACGTCCGGCAGCATGGAGGCCCGGGACCTGACCGGGGACGTCCGGCTCTCCGCGACCTCGGGGGCGATCCAGCTGTCCGGGCTCTCCGGGCAGGTGTACGCGCGCACCACCTCCGGCCAGGTGACGGCCGACGGGCTCAGGTCCGCGCGGGTGGAGGCGAGGGCCTTCTCCGGGGAGATCCGCCTGGACTTCGTGCGGCCGCCGCACCTGGTGGACGTCGGCGCGACCTCCGGCTCGGTGTCGCTCGTCCTGCCGCAGGGCTCCCGGTACGCCTTCGACTACAACGGGGGAGCCGGCGGCGAGCGCCACATCGATCCCGAGCTGGCCGACACCGCCAGCCCCGACACCGTCCGGGTGACGACCACTTCGGGTGAGGTGCGGATCGTCTCCTCGGGGAGCTGACCGGGGCTGACCGGGGCAGGCTCACCGGCCCGTCGAGAGGGCCCGTCGAGAAGCCTGTGACGAGGCCCGTCGAGGGGCGGGCGCAAGCCCCGGCAGGTCCGGCGGGAGCCCGGAGAGCAGCGCCGACCGGCCCCGGCGCGCGGTGGGGGACAATGAAGAGTCCCGAACCCCCGTCCACGAGGTCAGCCGCGCATGACAGCCACGCTCGACACCACCGCGTCCGCGTCCGCGACCGCGCCCGCCACGGCAGCCGCAGCCGCAGCCGCAGCCGCCGCCGCGCCCGCGTCCGCGACCAGCACCGAGTTCGCGCCGCTGACGATCGGCCCGATGCAGGTGTGGCCGCCCGTCGTGCTGGCGCCCATGGCCGGCATCACCAACGCGCCCTTCCGCACCCTCTGCCGCGAGCAGAGCGGCGGCAAGGGTCTGTACGTGAGCGAGATGATCACCACCCGGGCCCTGGTCGAGCGCAACGCCAAGACCATGCAGCTGATCAGGTTCGACGCGAGCGAGAAGCCGCGCTCGATCCAGCTGTACGGGGTGGACCCGGTGACGGTCGGCAAGGCCGCCCGGATGATCGCCGACGAGGGCCTGGCCGACCACATCGACCTCAACTTCGGCTGCCCCGTCCCCAAGGTGACCCGCAAGGGCGGCGGCTCGGCGCTGCCGTACAAGCGCAACCTGCTGCGCGAGCTGCTGCGCGAAGCCGTGGCCAACGCGGGGGACCTCCCGGTCACCATGAAGATGCGCAAGGGCATCGACGACGACCACCTCACCTATCTGGACGCGGGCCGGATCGGCGCGGAGGAGGGCGTGGCCGCCATCGCCCTGCACGGGCGCACCGCCGCCCAGCACTACGGGGGCACGGCGGACTGGTCGGCGATCGCCCGGCTGCGCGAGTCCGTCCCGGCGCACGTCCCGGTGCTCGGCAACGGGGACATCTGGTCGGCGGACGACGCGGTGCGGATGATGCGCGAGACCGGCTGCGACGGCGTGGTGGTCGGGCGCGGCTGCCTCGGCCGGCCGTGGCTGTTCAAGGACCTGGTCTCGATCTTCGAGGGCGAGGTCGATTACGCCCGCCCGAGCTTCGCCGACGTGGCACGGGCGATGGTGCGCCACGCGCAGCTGCTCGGGGAGTGGATCGGGGACGAGGCCCGCGGCGTGATCGACTTCCGCAAGCACGTCGCCTGGTACACCAAGGGCTTCTCGGTCGGTTCCGAGCTGCGGGTGAAGCTGGCCAACTCCTCCTCGCTGGCCGAGTTGGCCGAAACCCTGTCCATGGTGGAGCAGTCCCAGCTCTGGCCGGCCGGTGCGGACGGCCCGCGCGGGCGCACCAGCGGCAACAACCGGGTGGTTCTGCCGGAAGGCTGGTTGGACGATCCGTATGACTGCGCTCTCCCCAGTGCAGACGCCGAATCGGACACCTCTGGCGGTTGATCTATACGCACTGGCGAAAATGCCCCTCGGCAGCCCCTCGCCACCGCGTCCCAGCCCTCTTGTCCAACCTGGACAGGAGGGCTCCTTTTTGGTGCATCGATGTCACGGAACGAGCACGAATCCGGACGCAGTGCGACGATCGGCGGAGGAGGACTACGTTCGACGGGCGAGATGCGTCCGTGACGCTTGCCACATACCGTGGGGCCTGACGACCCTTCAGGGGACGAAATGGACAGGTCGGCGGGGAATCGCTTCCCGAAGGGGGTGACGCGGGATCGGGTGCTCGGGGTGCAGGAAATCAAGCCGGGGCAACACGCTGGACCGCCGACCGCTACCCTCCGTCCCCTTCGTGTGATCTTCCGGTTTCCTTGTGTTCAAGAGTTGAACATTGGCTAGCGTCATCCGGACGATTTCACCAACAGAGGTGAACGCCTTTATGTGCATTCGATCTATTGGGTTACCGCTGGGTACCGGCCTCGTACGGCCTATTGGCGGCGCGGAAGCGCCTTCGAAATGGGTATGTTCTCCGGCGTCAGGGCAACCGTGTGCGAGGAGACCGACCCGTGCCGTCCCAGCAGAAGTTTGTTTACTCCTTCACCGAAGGAAACAAGGACCTCAAGGATCTTCTTGGCGGCAAGGGCGCGAACCTGGCCGAGATGACCAACCTGGGCCTCCCCGTCCCTCCGGGGTTCACCATCACCACCGAGGCCTGCAAGGTCTTCCTGGAGACCGGCAGCGAGCCCGCCTCGCTGCACAAGGAGATCAGCGCCCACCTGGACGCCCTTGAGCAGGAGATGGGCAAGCGGCTCGGCCAGGCCGACAACCCGCTGCTGGTCTCGGTGCGCTCCGGGGCCAAGTTCTCCATGCCCGGCATGATGGACACCGTCCTGAACATCGGCCTCTCCGACGCCTCGGTGGTCGGTCTGGTCGCGCAGTCCGGCAACGAGCGCTTCGCGTGGGACTCCTACCGCCGTCTGGTCCAGATGTTCGGCAAGACCGTACTGGGCGTCGACGGCGAGCTGTTCGAGGAGGCCCTGGACGAGGCCAAGCACGCCAAGGGCACCACCAACGACCTGGACCTGGACGCTTCCGACCTCCGGGAACTGGTCGAGGTGTTCAAGGGCATCGTCGAGCGCGAGACCGGTCGGGCCTTCCCGCAGGACCCGCGCGAGCAGATGGACCTCGCCATCCACGCCGTCTTCCACTCCTGGAACGGCGACCGGGCGCGGCTCTACCGTCGCCAGGAGCGCATCCCGAACGACCTCGGCACCGCCGTCAACGTCTGTTCCATGGTCTTCGGCAACCTCGGCGAGGACTCCGGCACCGGCGTCGCCTTCACCCGTGACCCCTCCACGGGCGCGGTCGGCGTCTACGGCGACTACCTCTCCAACGCCCAGGGCGAGGACGTCGTCGCCGGCATCCGCAACACCCTGCCGCTCTCCGACCTGGAGCAGCTCGACAAGAAGTCGTACGACGAGCTGATGGCGATCATGCTGAAGCTCGAGAACCACTACCGCGACCTCTGCGACATCGAGTTCACCATCGAGCGCGGCAAGCTCTGGATGCTCCAGACCCGGGTCGGCAAGCGCACCGCCGCCGCGGCCTTCCGGATCGCCGTCCAGCTGGTCGACCAGGGCCTGATCGACCTGGACGAGGCCCTGATGCGGGTCACCGGTGGCCAGCTCTCGCAGCTGATGTTCCCGCGCTTCGCGCCGAACGCCGAGTCCAAGCAGATCGCCTGGGGCCTGGCCGCCTCGCCCGGCGCCGCGATCGGCAAGGTGGTCTTCGACTCCTACACCGCCGTCAAGTGGTCCCGCTCCGGCGAGAAGGTCATCCTGGTCCGCCGCGAGACCAACCCGGACGACCTGGACGGCATGATCGCCGCCGAGGGCATCCTCACCTCGCGCGGCGGCAAGACCTCGCACGCCGCCGTGGTCGCCCGCGGCATGGGCAAGACCTGTGTCTGCGGTGCCGAGGAGCTGGAGGTCGACACCAAGCGCCGCCGGATGACCACGTCCGACGGCCTGGTGCTCGAGGAGGGTGACGTCGTCTCCATCGACGGCGCCACCGGCAAGGTCTACCTGGGCGAGGTACCCGTCCTCCCGTCCCCGGTGGTCGAGTACTTCGAGGGCACCCTGCACGCCGGCGCCGACGTCCAGGGCGGTCTGGTCCAGGCCGTGCACCGGCTGATGTCGCACGCCGACGGCCGTCGCCGGCTGGCCGTGCGGGCCAACGCCGACAACGCCGAGGACGGCGGCCGCGCCCGCCGCTACGGCGCCCAGGGCATCGGCCTCTGCCGCACCGAGCACATGTTCCTCGGTGAGGAGCGCCGCAAGGAGGTCGAGCACCTGATCCTGGCGGACAACGACAAGGACCGCGAGACCGCGCTGTCGACCCTGCTGCCGCTGCAGAAGAGCGACTTCCTGGAGCTCTTCCAGGCGATGGACGGGCTGCCGGTCACCGTCCGCCTGCTCGACCCGCCGCTGCACGAGTTCCTGCCCGACATCACCGAGCTGTCGGTGCGCGTCGCCCTCGCCGAGGCCCGCAAGGACCCGAACGAGAACGACCTGCGCCTGCTCCAGGCGGTGCACAAGCTGCACGAGCAGAACCCGATGCTCGGCCTGCGCGGCGTCCGCCTCGGCCTGGTCATCCCCGGCCTGTTCGGCATGCAGGTCCGCGCCATCGCCGAGGCCGCCGCCGAGCGCAAGCTGGCCGGCGGGGACCCGCGTCCCGAGGTGATGATCCCGCTGGTCGGCACCGTCCAGGAGCTGGAGCTGGTCCGCGACGAGTGCGAGCGCGTGCTGGCCGAGGTCGCCCAGTCCACCGGCGTCCAGCTGGACATCAAGCTCGGCACCATGATCGAGCTGCCGCGCGCCGCCCTGACGGCCGGCCAGATCGCCGAGGCCGCCGAGTTCTTCTCCTTCGGCACCAACGACCTCACCCAGACGGTCTGGGGCTTCTCCCGGGACGACGTGGAGGCCTCCTTCTTCACGGCCTACCTGGAGAAGGGCATCTTCGGGGTCTCCCCGTTCGAGACCATCGACCGCGACGGCGTCGGCGCGCTGGTCAAGCACGCCGTCGAGGCCGGCCGGGCCACCCGCCCCGACCTCAAGCTCGGTGTCTGCGGCGAGCACGGCGGCGACCCGGAGTCGGTGCACTTCTTCCACGAGGTGGGGCTGGACTACGTCTCCTGCTCCCCCTTCCGGATCCCGGTGGCGCGCCTGGAGGCAGGCCGCGCCGCCATCGAGACGGCGGGCAGCGACTCGCGCTGAGTGCGGTGCCCCGGCCGGGCATCGGCCGGGGCACCGTCGGCGCGACTCGGTCGCTGACCGCACCCCCTCCCACCGGGGAGGGCGTACACCGGGGCTCGGCGCAGGAGAACCGGCGTACGTAAAGCGAGCGGGGCGGGAACGGACAACGGCGTCCGTTCCCGCCCCGCTCGTCTGTCTGCCCGCAGGTCTGCCCGCCCGGCCGCCGTCCCGCCCGCGGGTCTGCCCGCCCGGCTGCCCGAAGGGGCGCCGCGGCCGTGGCCGAGGCCACGTGTGTGGCTGGCCGGCCGTGGCCCGGCGGGCTGCCAAGCTGGAGCGCATGACCAGCAAGAACCGCCTGTTCGCCCTGGTGGCCGTCCTGATCTGCGCGGTCGCCGCGATCGCCGGGTACCTCCTCTCGGACGACGGGACGGGCCGCCCGAAGGCCGCCGCCACCTCCTCCGTCGCCTCCGCCGGCGTGACCACCACGAGCCCGAAGCCCTCCGCCCCCAGGCCGTCCCCGCCCGCCGGCACGACCCCCGCCCCGGCCGGCGGCTGGGTGCCCACCGATCCCGCGCTGGCCGACGTCTGCCGCACCGGACTGCCCGGTCAGGCCCTCGACACCCTCGGCCTGATCGCCAAGGGCGGCCCGTATCCCTACCGCTCCGACGGAATCGTCTTCGAGAACCGCGAGAACCGCCTTCCGCGCAAGGCCTCCGGCTACTACCACGAGTTCACCGTCGTGACCCCGGGCTCCGGCGACCGCGGCGCCCGACGCGTCGTCACCGGCAGCACCGGCGAGCAGTACTGGACGGCCGACCACTACGCGACCTTCCAGGAGATCGACGCGCGCTGCTGAGCCCTTCAGGTCGGGAAGTACTTTCCAGGATGGAAAGTAGATGCCATAGTGGAAGTACCGACAACGCCGGGCGCCCGTGGGCGCCCGGGCATCCAGGGGGATTCCATGAACGCCGCCGAAGCGAACGCCGCCGAACCCGTCGACCTGCCCGCCGCCGAGGCGCTGCGCCTGGCCGAGCGGGCCACGGCCGCCGCCCAGACGCCCGGTCGCCTGCCCGGCTGGTACGGCCCGGCCTTCGCGGTGGCCTTCACCGTCTACGGCACCGCCGTCGGACAGGCCGTCGGGGCCGGGGTGAGCTGGCTGAGCGGGCTGTTCGGGGTGCTCTTCGCCGCCCTGACCGGCGCCCTGGCCCGGATCGCCCTGAACGAGGGCGGGATCGTGCACCGGCTGGCGCCCGGCCTCACCCGCCCCGTCCTGCTGGCCGTCCTCGCGGTGATCGCGGCGGCGCTGGCCGCGATGCTGCTGGTCTGGCTGGCGGGCGGCGGCGCGCGCTGGATGGGCGCGGTGGCCGGCCTGGTGGCCGGTGCGGCGTTCTGGGCGGCCACGGGCCGGCTCAACGCCCGGATCCGCCGGATGCCGGCGGTCCGCTGATGCCCGCCGCGCTCGACCCGCTGCTCCAGCACCCGACCAGGCTGACCGTCCTCGCCTTCCTGAGCGCCTGCACCGAGGCCGAGTTCGGCACCGTCCGCGACCACTGCGAGGTCTCCGACTCGGCGCTCAGCAAGGCGGCGGCCGCCCTGGAGGAGGCCGGCTACGTGGCGGTGAAGAAGGGGTACGTCGGCAAGCGCCCGCGGACCTGGCTGGCCGCGAGCAGGGCCGGCCGCAAGGCGCTGGCCGCCCACCTCGCCGAGCTGCAGCGGCTGGTGGCCGCGGCCGAGGCCGCCGGCGCCGCGCAGGACCGGGGCTGAGACCGGGCCCGGGCCGCGTGCACGCCCTACCGGGCCCGGCGCCAGCCGATCCGGGCGTGCGGGCCGTGCGGGCCGGTGGCGAGCAGGGTGCGCAGCTCCCGCAGCACCGGCTCCGGCTCCCGCCGCAACTGGACCGGGGCGCGGACGACCGGGAGGCCGGCGGCGGTGAGGCGGTTGGCCCGGGCCAGGCTCCGCTCGTGGTCGGCCGGGCGCAGGTGCCAGGCCCGGGAGTCGATCTCCAGTGCCACGCAGGCCTGCGGCCAGTAGGCGTCGGGGACGGCGAGGAAGCGTCCGTCCAGGAACAGCACCGGATTCCAGAGCGGCTCCGGCAGGCCGGCCCCGCGCAGCAGCTCCCGGGCCTCGCCCTCGACGACCGAGCGCACCCCGGCGGCCAGCTCCTCCACCACCTGCGCGACGTGCGGCGGCGGCGCCCCCGGCCGGGCGAGCAACTGGTCCAGCAGCTCGCCGAGATCGCAGTGCCGCCGCTGGACCGCCTCCGCGCAGAGCGCCCGGAACCGGCGCTGCCCGGAAATCCCGGGGTGCGAGGTCGGCCAGGGCCCGGGCGACCGTCGCGCTCCAGAGCCCGTCGTCCCGCTCGAACCCGCCCGGCATCGGCCCGCAGGCCCGGTGGATCCGGACGCAGGCCCGGTCCGCGACCCGGCGCGGGCCCGGGATCAGCACGTCGACGCCCGCCAGGTCCGCCGGGTGTCCGGCGGTCGGCAGCCCGGCCGAGGCCAGTACCGCCTCCCCGGTCAGCAGCACCTCGCCGGGCTGCGCCGGCCGCCCCTTCGGAGCCGCGTACGCCAGTGCCGCGCGCAGCCGCTGATGAGCGGTCAGCCGCCCGCTCTGCAGGCAGATCACCCGTGGCAGCACCTGTTGCCAGGGCCCGCCCGGCCGCAGCCGGTGGGCGATGGTGCCGGACGGCACCCCGAGCCGGCGCAGCTGCGCCCGGGTGACGATGTGCTGCTGGTCGGCGCCGAGCAGCAGGGGGTCGAGGAGGTCCGCGCAGGTCATGCCGGGGTGCTTCCCGCCCGGGTCGGAGGTATGCGGAACATCGCCCGTCGGGGGGCCGTCCGCAAACGGGGTTGACGCGGCGCCGACCGGCCGGGTGAGCTTGGCCGCGATGACGACCCTTCACACCGGCCCGGCGCTCGACGCGCTCAACGGCCTCTCCGTGGGCGACGCCCTCGGCGCCCAGTTCTTCGTCCCCGACACCGCCGCGGCCCACTTCGCCGCCCGTACCACCCCGCCCGGCCCCTGGCCGTGGACCGACGACACCGAGATGGCCTGCTCGGTGTACGCGGCCCGAACCGAGCGCGGCGCCCTCGACACCGTCGACCTCACCCACGCGTTCGCCCGCCGCCACGACTTCGACCGCGGCTACGGTCCCGCCGCCAACCGCCTGCTCCGGCTGATCCGCGAAGGCGGTGACGCCAAGGCCCTGGCCGCCGGACTCTTCGACGGGCAGGGCTCGTACGGCAACGGCGCCGCGATGCGGGTGGCGCCGCTGGGCGCGCTGTACGCCGACGATCCGGCCGGGGCGGTGGCGCCCGCCGCGGACACCGCGGTGATCACCCACACCCACCCGCAGGCCGTGGACGGCGCGATCGCCGTCGCGGTGGCCGCCGCCTACGCGGTGCGGGCGCGGACCAGGGCCACGACGCCGGACACCTTCCTGGCGGCGGTCGCCGCGCTGACCCCGCGGGGTGCCGTCCACGACGGTCTGACCGAGGCGATCGGCCTGCTCGCCGAGCCGGACCCGGGGGTCGCCGCCGAGGTGCTCGGCAACGGCAGCCGGACCAGCGCCGTCGACACCGTCCCCTATGCGCTCTGGTGCGCGGCCCGCCGGCTCACCGACTACCCGGCAGCGGTCTGGGAGGCGATCGGTGCGGGCGGGGACATGGACACCGTCGCCGCCATCACCGGTGGCGTGGTCGCCGCGTGCACCGGCACCGCCGGCATCCCCGCCGCGTGGACGGCCGCCCGCGAGGCGCTGCCCGAGTGGGCCTTCCACCCGCGCTGAGCCGACCCGGGGCGGCGCCCTTCCGGACCGCCGCCCCGCTCGGTGCCGACGACCCTCAGGCGGTGATCAGCTGCCCGCTGCCGCCGTGTCTAAGGCACTCCTGGTTGATCGCGCGCTCCGGGGCGCTCGGCGAGGTGGCGGCGGCGATCCGCAGCTCGATGATGTCCCGCACGGCGGGCCACTCGGAGTCGAGGATCGAGTAGAACGCGGTCGAGCGCACCACCCCGTCCAGCCCGCGCGAGTGCGCTCGGCGCACGCCCTCCGACGTCGCGCCGAGGCGCTCGATCGCGGCCCGCGAACGCAGGTTGCGGGCGTCCGCGCGCATCGAGATCCGCTGCACCCGCCACTCCTCGAAGGCGTAGCGCAGCATCAGCAGCTTCGCCTCGGCGTTGACGCCGGTGCCCTGGGCACGCGGGGAGAGCCAGGTGTTGCCGATCTCGGCGGCGTCCGGGACGGCCGTGGCCGGATCGCCGAACGGCACGCCGGGCACCGGCGGCCAGACGACCGGGCCCTGCCAGTAGTCGAGTTCGAGGAACCGGGTGGAGCCGACCACCCGGCCGTCCGCGAGGTTCACCGTCGCGAACGGCAGTGCCCGGCCCGCGGCCTGGTCGGCGAGGGCGCGCGCGATGTAGTCGCGGGCGGCTTCCAGGCCGTGCGGGACGGGGGTGAAGGCGTAGGTCGTACGGTCCTCGGCGCCGGCCTCGGCGATGGCCTCGGCGTGATGCGCGGCAAGGGGCTCCAGCCGCACGGTGCGGCCGGTGAGGATGACAGGTACGGGCACGGAACCTTCGGTCCTTCATCGGTCGGAGGGCGCGTCCCGCGCCGGGGTGCGGCTCGGGCTGCGTGGACGTTCGCCCCGGCCCCGGAATCCGTCCGCCCGTGCCCGCGCACGCCGGAGGTCCGGTCGAGCGGGGTGGGGGCGGCGGCCCGGAGGCGGGCAGCGCGGTGCCGGAACGGACACGGGTCGACGGACCGGTCCGGCGGGATGAGCGAGGGGACAGTGTGCGTCCGCGAGATGGCCGAAGAGGAAACGAGAGCGCGAAGGGGAGCAGGCGGCCAGATGAAGGCAAGATGCGTCGTGGGTGGCTGGCCGAGCACCGGGCCGGGACGTGATCGACGGCGTTACGGACGACGTGACGACGACGCGACGATGCGAGGCAGCGAGAGGACGATACCCGCCAGAAGGCGGTGCGTCACCTCGTGGCACACGAATGGGCGCGCGCCCCTCCCGGGCGCACGCCCGGGAGGGGCTTCGAGCGCCCGTGACCAGCGGGTTTGCCGTTGGGTGCGATCATGGTTCGGACGGCACTTCGGCGCGGCACCGGGGGCACCAGGGCCGCTCGCCGGGCGTTCACCGCGGAAGCGGCCGCGCGACGGCCGTGCGCGGCGGGAATTCCGGCGGCGCCCGGCACGCTGCAGACGACGAGAAGCCGGTACGAGTCGACGAGTAGAGAACGGGGTTGGGTGCGCGGTGCGTGATCCCCAGGCGCTGTACGAGCTGGATCAGCAGGGCGTGGCCGCCGTGGCCGCGGCGAAGGCCGCGTTGGCCGACACCGGCGCGGGTCTGGTGCTGCTCCACCACTTCGAGGGCTTCATGGACGCCGGCGAGGCCGGCGGCCAGGTGGTGGCCCACCTGCTGGAGGAGGGCACGCCGCAGGTGGTGGCCCGCTTCGACCACGACCGCCTGGTGGACTACCGGGCCCGTCGCCCGGCGATGGTCTTCGACCGCGAGCACTGGTCCTCCTACGACCCGCCGGAGATCCTCCTCCAGCTGGTCCACGACGCGGCCGGCTCGCCGTTCCTGCTGCTCACCGGGCCCGAGCCGGACGTCGAGTGGGAGCGCTTCAGCGCCGCCGTGCGCCAGCTCGTCGAGCGCTTCGAGGTCCGGCTGACGCTGGACTTCCACGGCATCCCGATGGGCGTGCCGCACACCCGTCCGGTCGGCCTGACGCCGCACGGCACCCGGCTGGACCTCGCCGCCGGCTACCCGCAGTGGTTCGAGCAGGCCCAGGTGCCGGGCAGCGCCCAGGCCCTGCTGGAGTACCGGCTCGCCGAGGCCGGTCACGACGTGCTGGGCTTCGCCGTGCACGTGCCGCACTACGTGGCCCGCTCGGCCTACCCGGCGGCCGCGGTGCTGATCCTGGAGGCCGTGCAGTCGGCCACCGGCCTGGTGCTGCCGGGCACCCGGCTGCGCGAGCGGGTGGGCGAGGTGTACGCCGACATCGAGGAGCAGCTGGCCCACGGGGACGGCGAGTTGCGCTCGGCGATCCGCGGCATGGAGGGCCAGTACGACGCCGTCGCGGGGGCGGAGGGCCGGGAGAGCCTGCTGGCCGAGCCGGTCGACCTGCCGTCGGCGGACGAGCTGGGCCGGCGCTTCGAGCAGTTCCTGGCCGAGCACGAGCGCGGCCCCGAGTAGTCCGCCCGCGGCCGCGAGTGGCCTGCCCGCCCCCGGGTGGTCCGCGCGCCCCGGGGGATTCTCCGCCGGGCGGGAGAGATCGGACGCCGTCGTTCGTTGGCGGTGAGGTGCCCGGGGGACGGGCCGCCGTGGAGAGATACGTCGCCGTTCCGGCCCCCGGGGGGATTCCATGCCTGTGTCCACACGCCCGACCGCCGTTCTGGCCGCAGGGCTGGCCGCGCTGCTGCTGGCCGCTTGCAGCGGCGGCGGCGGTTCCGCCGCGCCCGCGGCGGCGGACGGTCCCCACCCGGTGCGGGCCACCCCGACGCCCACGCCGACCCCGCCGCCCACCGGCCCCTACGTCGCCCTCGGGGACTCCTACACCTCGGGCCTGAAGATCTCCCCGCAGGTGGGCGAGCCGAAGGGCTGCGCCCGCTCGGCGGCGAACTACCCGTCCCTGCTGGCGAAGGCGCTCGGCCTGGCGGACGGCCAGTTCACGGACGTCAGCTGCAGCGGTGCCCGCACCGGGGACCTGACGGGCTCCCAGCAGACCGACGGCGGCGGGGCCAATCCGCCCCAGCTGGACGCGCTCTCCCCGGCCACCCGTCTGGTCACGGTGGGGATCGGCGGCAACGACGCCGGGTTCATGGAGGTCGTCGGCGAGTGCGCCAAGGAGAACCTGGCGGACGCGGTGAAGAGCCTGATCGGCTCCGAGCGGGCGCCGGCGCCGTGCAGGGACCACTACGCCTCGGCCGGCGGCGCCGCCGACCAGGTGCAGCGCAAGGTGGACGCGGCCGGCGAGCGGCTGGGTCAGGTGCTTCAGGAGGTCAAACGCCGCTCGCCGCAGGCCCGGGTGTACGTGGTCGGCTACCCGACGCTGTTGCCGGCCGACCCGGCGAGCTGTCTGCCGGTGCTCGGCCGCACCGTCGCCGAGGCCGACCTGGGCTTCCTGGCCGAGAAGGAACAGCAGCTGAACGCGATGCTCAAGCGCCGCGCGGAGGCGGCGGGCGCGGCCTTCGTGGACGCGGCCGCACCCTCGGCCGGCCACGACATGTGCGCCGGTGAGGCGGTCCGCTGGGTGGAGCCGCCCTTCCCGGCCCCCGGGCTGGCGGCGATCCACCCCAATGCCAGGGGCCAGGAGGGCGTGGCCGCAGCCGTGTTGAAGGCCGTCCGGGGCTGATCCGGCCCTTCCTCCTCCGGGAGGCCCGGGCGGCCAAGGTTCACGCCCCGGCCCACGCCCCTTCGCGCGCGGCACCCCCCGGCTGTCGGAGCCGCGGCGTACGGTGATTGGCATATGGACGACACCGCGCACCGCCTCACCGCCGCCCCGCTCCCGTACGACCACGCCGCCGAGGCCCGTTGGGTGCCCGAGCCGGACAAGCGCCCCGGCCGGACGGCATTCCAGCGCGATCGCGCCCGTGTGCTCCACTCCGCCGCCCTGCGCAGGCTGGCCGGCACCACCCAGGTGGTCGCCCCGATGCGCAGTGACTTCCCCCGTACCCGGCTGACCCACTCGCTCGAATGCGCCCAGGTCGGGCGGGAGTTGGGCGCCGCCCTCGGTTGCGACCCGGACCTCGTCGAGACCGCCTGCCTGGCCCACGACATCGGCCACCCGCCGTTCGGCCACACCGGCGAGGAGGCCCTCGACCAGGCCGCCGAGGCCTGCGGCGGTTTCGAGGGCAACGCGCAGTCGCTGCGCATCCTCACCCGCCTGGAGCCCAAGCGCTTCGCCCCGCAGGACGAGCAGCCCGCCCGGCTGGCCCCCTGGCCCGGTCGCAGCGTCGGCCTCAACCTGACCCGTGCCGCGCTGGACGCCGCCACCAAGTACCCCTGGACGCACGGCGCGCACCCGGTCGACCCGGCCTCGTCCAAGTACGGCGTCTACGCCGACGACCTGCCGGTGTTCCGCTGGCTGCGGGCCGGCACCCCGCCCGGCCGCAAGTGCTTCGAGGCCACCGTCATGGACTGGTCCGACGACGTCGCCTACTCCACCCACGACGTGGAGGACGGCCTGCAGGCCGGCCACATCGAGCCGGCCGTGCTGCGCGCCCCGAGCGAGCGCGCCGAGCTGTTCAAGGTGGCCGAGCGCTACGCCCCGGACGCCGAGCCCGAGGAGCTGGCCGCCGCGCTGGACCGGCTGCTCGGCCAGGAGTGGTGGCCCAGCTCCTACGACGGCTCGGCCCGCGCCCGGGCCGGCCTGAAGGACCTCACCAGCCAGCTGATCGGCCGCTTCTGCCTGGCCGCCGAGCAGGCCACCCGGGCCCGCTACGGCCCCGGCCGGCTCAGCCGGTACGCGGCCGAGCTGGTGGTGCCGCGGGACGTCCGGCTGGAGTGCGCGGTGCTCAAGGCCGTCGCCGTGCGCTTCGTGATGCAGCGCGACGAGCAGGCCCAGCTCCGGGCCCGCCAGCGGATCGTGATCGCCGAGCTGGCCTACGTCCTCGCGCAGCGCGCCCCGGAGGGCCTGGACCCGGTCTTCGCCACCCTCTACCGCGAGGCGGAGGACGACCGCGGCGCACTGCGCGCGGTGATCGACCAGATCGCCACCCTCACCGACGCCTCCGCCCTGGCCCTGCACGCCAAGCTGGTCGGAGCGGCCTGGTCGTGAGGAGGCCGCCCCGGCGCGGTCGGTAACCGGCGCCACCCCAGTAGACTTCCGGGGTGGCCGGGCGGATCAGGGACGAAGACGTACAGGCGGTGCGAAGCGCACTGCCGATCGACGTGGTCGTCGGCGACTACGTACAGCTCACCAACGGTGGCGGGGGCGAGTACAAGGGCGTCTGCCCCTTCCACGACGAGAAGTCCGCCTCCTTCTACGTGAACCCCGCCAAGGGCGTCTTCCACTGCTTCGGCTGCCAGGAGAACGGCGACACCATCGCCTTCCTGATGAAGATCGAGCACTTCACCTTCGCCGAGGCCGTCGAGCGGATGGCCGCCCAGGCCAACATCACGCTCCGCTACGAGGAGGGTGGCTACAGCCCCCGCCACCAGCAGGGCGAGCGCACCCGCCTGGTCGAGGCGCACAAGGTGGCCGGCGCCTGGTTCCGGGAGCAGCTCGGCTCGGCCGAGGCGGAGATCGGGCGGCGCTTCCTCGCCGAGCGCGGCTTCGACGAGGAGGCGGCGGCGACCTTCGGCGTCGGCTACGCCCCGGTCGGCTGGGAGAACCTGGTCCGCTACCTGCGCGGCAAGGGCTTCAGCGACAAGGAGATCCTGCTCGGCGGTCTGGCCTCGCAGGGCCAGCGCGGCGGGCTGATCGACCGCTTCCGGGGGCGGCTGGTCTGGCCGATCCGCGACATCGCGGGCGAGACGGTCGGCTTCGGCGCCCGCCGCCTGCGCGAGGACGACAACGGGCCGAAGTACCTGAACACCCCCGAGACGCCGATCTACAAGAAGTCCCACGTGCTGTACGGCATCGACCTGGCGAAGAAGGAGATCGCCAAGTCGGGCCGGGCCGTGGTGGTCGAGGGCTACACCGACGTCATGGCCTGCCACCTGGCGGGCGTCACGACGGCGGTGGCCACCTGCGGCACCGCGTTCGCCGAGGACCACATCAAGATCATCCGACGGCTGCTGATGGACACCTCCCAGTACCGCGGCGAGACGGTCTTCACCTTCGACGGCGACGCGGCCGGGCAGAAGGCCGCCCTGCGGGCCTTCGAGGACGACCAGAAGTTCGCCGCCAAGACCTCCATCGCGGTCAGCCCCGGCGGGATGGACCCGTGCGAACTCCGGCTGGCCAAGGGCGACGAGGCGGTCCGGGAGCTGATCGACAACCCCGTCCCGCTGTTCGAGTTCGCGCTGCGATCGGCCGTCGCCCGGCACCGGGTGGAGAACCCGGAGGGCCGCTCGGCGGCGCTGGAGGAGGCCGCACCGATCGTCGCCAAGATCAAGGACCGCTCGATCCAGCACGAGTACGCCGTCCGGCTGGCCGGCATGCTCGGCATCCTGGACGAGCAGTTCGTGGTCCGCCGGATCTCCCAGCTGGCCCGCTGGGACCGCGAGCGCCAGCAGAACCCGCGCGCCAACGGCCAGCAGCGCCGCCCCGAGCAGGCCCAGCCCGTCCGCTCCGCACAGCCGGCCTTCCGGCTCAACCCGCGGGACCCGGCCCAGTTCGTCGAGCGCGAGCTCCTCAAGCTGGCGCTGCAGCACCCGGACCTGGTCAGCCCGGCCTTCGACCACTACGGCGAGGAGGAGTTCCCCACCCCGCCGTACGCCGCCGTGCGCCGCGCCATCGGCCAGGCCGGCGGCGCCGCGTACGGGGCCACCGTGGCCGACTTCACCGGTACCGTCCGCGACGTGGCCCCGGACGACCAGGTCCGCTCGCTGGTGACCGAGCTGATCGTCGAGCCGGTGCGCTCGCGCCGCAAGGTGGACGCGATCTACGCCGGGGAGTTCCTGGTCAAGCTGCGGCTGCTGGCGGTCGACCGGCGGGTCGACGAGGTCCGCGCCCACCTCCAGCGGCTCGGCACCCGGGCCTCCGCCGAGGAACTGCACGCGGTGCAGACCGAGCTGTGGCAGCTCCAGCAGTACGGGCAGGGTCTGCGCAGCCGGGGCGCCGCCGCCCTCTGACGGCGGGTGCGGGCCCTGCGGGGCCCGGTCGCCCGGGGCCGATCCGCGCGGGCCGCCCTTGTCCGGGCCGGCCGCCCACGCCCGGTCGCCCGGGCCGGCCGCCCACGCCCGGTCGGAGAAAGTCCGCGCACGAGTCTCGGCCACGGAACGTGGCGTGCCGCACACTGGAGGGCGTCCCACCTCCGTCCAGCGCGGGTCCGCCAGAGTCGCGCCCGCCCCGAGGGATGCCCGTGGACCAAGGCCTTGCCGCGACCGCCCGCCCGACCACCGATCCGCTCGCCCCCCACGACGACGACCACGGCCGGGCCGGGACACCGCCCGGCGACGGTGCCCGGGTGCCCGCGCAGGGCCTCCCGGAGGGCCACCCCGGGTCGGGTGATCCCGACGCCGCCCGGGACACCGGAACCGACCGGGAGGCCGAGCCCGAGCCGGGGGCCGAACCGGACCCCGACGCCGACCGCGCCCCCGGGCCCGCGGGCGTCACCGGCCCGGCGGCGGACCTGTTCCGCCAGTACCTGCGCGAGATCGGCCGGATCCGGCTGCTGAACGCCGCCGAGGAGGTGGAGCTGGCCCGCCGGATCGAGGCCGGTCTGTTCGCCGAGGAGCGGCTGGACCGCGAGCCCCCGCCGCCCGACCCGCTGGCCAGGGAGCTGGACGCCCTGGTGGTGATCGGGCGCTTCGCCAAGCGGCGGCTGATCGAGGCCAATCTGCGCCTGGTGGTCTCGGTCGCCAAGCGCTACATCGGCCGTGGCCTCACCATGCTGGACCTCGTCCAGGAGGGAAACCTCGGCCTGATCCGGGCGGTGGAGAAGTTCGACTACGCCCGCGGCTACAAGTTCTCGACCTACGCGACCTGGTGGATCCGCCAGGCGATGAGCCGGGCCCTGGCCGACCAGGCGCGCACGATCCGGGTGCCGGTGCACGTGGTCGAGCTGATCAACCGGGTGATCCGGGTGCAGCGCGCGCTGCTCCAGGAGAGCGGGAGCGAACCCGGTCCGGCCGAGATCGCCGTCGCGCTGGAGCTGACCGAGGCCCGGGTGCGCGAGCTGCTCCGGCTGGCCCAGGAGCCGATCTCGCTGCACACCCCGGTCGGCGAGGAGGACGACGTCGCGCTCGGCGACCTGATCGAGGACGCGGACGCGGCATCACCGGCCGAGTCCGCCACCTTCCTGCTGCTGCGTCAGCACCTGGAGGCGGTCCTGGCCACGCTCGGCGACCGCGAGCGCCAGGTGGTCCAGCTCCGCTACGGCCTGGACGACGGCCGCCCGCGCACCCTGGAGGAGATCGGCGCGCTGTTCGGTGTGACCAGGGAGCGGATCCGCCAGATCGAGTCCAAGACCCTGGTCAAGCTCCGGGACCACGCCTTCGCCGCGCAGCTCCGCGGTTACCTCGACTAGGAGCCGGCAGCGGCGGGCGTGGGTTCGGCCGGGGCCGGCGTGGCGGCGGGCGTGGGTTCGGCCGGCGTGGGTGTCGCGGCGGGCGTGGCAGGGCTGGCCGGCGGCGAGGCCGGGCCGATCGGGATCGGGGTCGAGGCGACGACGTGGGCCAGGCCGGAGACGCCCGCCGTGCAGTCGTTCCCGGCCGGCTGGTGGCCGCAGACCTGGAAGGTGGCGCTCGGGTCCGCCGCGTTCACCATCGCCGAGTAGTTGTCGTACCCCCAGTGGATCAGCGCCGTCTCCGTCTCGCCGCTGCTGCTGGTGATGGTCGCGTAGTCGTTCGGCGCGCCCTCGGTGATGGCGGCCCAGGCCGCCTGGCAGCGCTGGCTGTAGCGGAGGTAGATCACCACCTTGCCGATGTTGCCGGTCAGCAGGGTCCGGGCGTCGGCGCCGCAGCCGGTCGCCTTGGGGTCCTTGTGGGAGCAGCCCATCGCCTGGCAGGAGGGCGTGGCCGGGGCGGTCCGGGAGGTCGTGGTGGCCGTGCCGGACACGGCGGGCTGCGCGACGGCGGTCGGCTCGGTCCCGCCGTCGCGGCTGTAGCGGACCCCGGCCAGCACCACCAGCGCGGCCGTCACGGCCGCGCAGCAGACCAGCGCCACCGGCCGCCGCCACCAGCGGACCGTCGCCGTACGGTCCGGGCCGTCCCCGGCCGCCGGCTGCGCGTCGTCGGCCTCCGCGGTCTCCCCCTCCGGGGCCGCCGGCTCCACGCCCGCCGCGCCCGGCTCGACGTCCGCCGCGTCCAGCTCGACGCCCGCCACGCCCGCCGCCGCGTCCGGTCCCGCCGCGCCCTGGACGGCGCCCGCCGCGTCCTCGGCACCCGCCACGGTCTGCTCCCAGAGCGCCCGCAGCGTGGGGCCGTCGCACTCGACCGCCTTGGTGAGGGCGTCGAGCGCCTGCTCGGTGATGATCCGCTTGCCGTTCAGCCAGCGTTCCCAGGAGGCCCGGCTGTAGTGGGTCCGGGAGGCGAGCTCGGACAACGAGAGCCCGGTCGCGTCCTTGACGGCACGGAGTTCCTCCGTCAGGAGCTTGGCGGGCACGGAGAGGTCGTCCGGCAGTTGCTTCCAGGCGGAGCCCATACGGTCAATCCCAACATCGGAGCGGCGGCGGGGGAGCGGGAGGGCCCGAGCGGGCTCCGGCCCGGGCCGTGGGGGGCGTGTCCGCGTCTCCAACCTCATCGGCCTGTCGTCCCAAACACCAGGTCCTGGCCCTGAGACGGACGGAAGTGTCTCACAACCCCGGCTGACGCTCGAACATGTGCCTGTCCGTCGTGCAGAGTTCTCACATCGGCGCGTTTCGCCGTCCGGATGCTTCGTCCGGACACCGTTGCGACGGCCGGTTCCTGACGTCCCGACCCCCCACCGGTCGGGACAGCCTCGCGGGGGGAGGCTGCCCCGACTGCAGGGACGTGCGGCGAGGGGAGGGCGCTTCGATGCGCCCTCCCCTCGCCGTGATCACGGGCCCCGCCGGTCCCGCGCCCGCCTGACCGGCGTCAGTGGTGGAAGGCCGTCCGGGCCGGCACCCCGTACTCCTTGAGCGGGCGGGGCTGGCTCCGCAGCTCCGGCAGCAGCCGGGTGAGGTCGGACAGCAGCAGGTCGGCCAGGTCCCGGGAGAAGCCGTTGCGGCAGACCACCCGCAGCACCGAGAGGTCCTCCCGGTCGGCGGGGAAGGTGTACGCCGGCACCTGCCAGCCGCGCTCGCGCAGTCTCCGCGAGACGTCGAACACGTCGAAGGTCACGTCGTCGGTGGTGGTGAAGGCGAAGACCGGCAGTTCGTCGCCCCGGGTCAGCAGCCGGAAGCAGCCGAGCGCCTCGATCTGCCCGGCCAGGTAGACCGCGACCTCGCGGCAGGCCCCCTGAACGGCCCGGAAGCCGCTCCGGCCCAGCCGCAGGAACGTGTAGTACTGCGCGATCACCTCCGCGCCGGGGCGGGAGAAGTTCAGGGCGAAGGTCGGCATCTCCCCGCCGAGGTAGTTGACCCGGAACACCAGCTCCTCCGGCAGCGCCGCGCGCTCGCGCCAGAGCGCCCAGCCGACGCCCGGGTAGACCAGGCCGAACTTGTGGCCGGAGGTGTTGATCGAGGCGACCCGCGGCAGCCGGAAGTCCCAGATCAGCTCGGGGTCGAGGAAGGGCGCGACCATGGCGCCGGAGGCCCCGTCCACATGGACCGGGACGTCCAGGCCGGTGCGCTGCTGCAGCGCGTCCAGGGCGGCGCAGACCTCCGCCACCGGCTCGTAGGAGCCGTCGAAGGTGGAGCCGAGCACGGCCACCACGCCGATGGTGTTCTCGTCGCAGAGCGCCACCGCCTCCTCGGCGCCGAGGTGGTAGCGCTCGCCCGCCATCGGCACGGTGCGCGGCTCGACCTCCCAGAAGGTGCAGAACTTGTCCCAGCAGACCTGCACGTTGACGCCCATCACCAGGTTGGGGCGGGCGCCGGCCGCGTACCGGTCGGCGTTGCGCTGCATCCAGCGGCGCTTGAGGGCGAGCCCGGCCAGCATGCAGGCCTCGCTGGAGCCGGTGGTGGAGCAGCCGACCGTGTCGTCCGGGTCGGGGGCGTGCCAGAGGTCGGAGAGGATCGCCACGCAGCGCCGCTCCAGTTCGGCGGTCTGCGGGTACTCGTCCTTGTCGATCATGTTCTTGTCGAGGCACTCGGTCATCAGCCGGGTGGCCTGGATCTCCATCGAGGTGGTGACGAAGGTCGCCAGGTTGAGCTTGGCGTTCCCGTCCAGCATCAGCTCGTCGTGGATCAGCTGGTACGCCGTGTCGGCCGCCACCGGCTTGTCGGAGAGCCGGTGCACCGGTGGGGCCAGCTCCATCGCACTCAGCGGGTCGGCGGCGCCGACGAACGGGTTGATGGCCAGCCGGCGATCGTCGCCGGTCCCCTTGTGCAGCGCCATGAGCTCCTGCCGCCCTTCGTTCCGGTGACCGCGTCGCCTCTCACGCTGTCACCGGCCACCGGCGGGCGCATCTTCGCCGCGGTCGCTCCGGCGTCCCCTGACGGGCCGCTCCGGCCGATCGCGCTGATCAGGCGGCCGTCTCCGGGTGGATCTGCCCGCGGGCGGACCGGTACTGCTGGCGCACCGCCGCGCCGACCGGCAGGTCGTGCTCGGCGTCCGGCGTGACGGTGACGGCCTCCGGCAGCTCCCAGCGCGGCGGTTCGGGGGTGCCGGCCAGGGCCCAGGCGGCCTGCCGGGCCGCGCCGCGGGCGGCGTGGGCGCCCGGCGGCGGGACCACGACCGGGATGCCGAACAGCAGCGGGGCGATCTGCCGTACGGCCGGCAACCGCCCGGCGGGGCCCAGCAGGAAGACCCGCCGCACCTCGACGCCCTGGGCACGCAGCACGTCCAGCGCGTCCGCGAGGTTGCAGAGCATGCCCTCGACGGCGGCCCGGGCCAGGTGCTCGGGGGCCATCGACTCGGCCCGGAGCCCGGTCAGGGTGCCGGCCGCGTGGGGCAGCGCGGGGGTCCGTTCGCCGTCCAGGTAGGGCAGCAGCACCAGGCCGTGGGCGCCGGGGGAGGAGCGCAGCGCCAGCTCGCTCAGGCCGTCCAGGTCGCATCCGAGCAGCGCCGCGGTGGAGCGGAGCACCTGGGCGGCGTTCAGGGTGGCGACCATCGGCAGGTGGCGGCCGGTGGCGTCGGCGAAGGAGGAGACCAGCCCGGAGGCGTCCACCACGGCCTGCTCGTGCACGGCGAAGATCGTCCCGGAGCTGCCCAACGAGACCGCGGCGTCGCCGGGCCGCAGGCCCAGCCCGAGCGCGGCGGCCATGTTGTCGCCGGTGCCGGCCGAGATCAGCAGGCCCTCGGGGGTGTGCCCGGCGGGTTCGGCGGGGCCGAGGACGTCGGGCAGCCGCAGTTGGTGGCCGAGCGCGAGCTCCACCAGGTCCTGCCGGTACTCGCCGGTGATCGGCGACCAGTAGCCGGTGCCGGAGGCGTCGCCCCGGTCGGTGGTGCGCCGCTTGGGGTGGCCGAGCAGCTGCCAGACCAGCCAGTCGTGCGGCAGCAGCACCTCGGCCACCCGCCGGGCGTTGGCCGGCTCGAACTCGGCCAGCCAGCGCAGCTTGGCGATGGTGTGCATGGGGCCGGGGACGGCGCCGATCGCGGCCGTCCAGGCCGCCGGCCCGCCGAGCGCGTCCAGCAGCGCGGCGGCGGCGCCGCTGGAGCGCGGGTCGTTCCAGAGGATCGCGGGCCGAACCAGGACGCCGCCGGCGTCCAGGCCGATCATGCCGTGCTGCTGCGCGCTGACCCCGATCGCCCGGACGCCCTCCAGCAGGCCGCCGGCGGCGGCGTCGCCGAGCGAGTGCAGCCAGACCTGCGGGTCGGCCTCGCCGGCCCGCTGGTCCGGCGTTTCCGGCACGGGGTGCGGCGCCTTGCCGGACCGCAGCACCGCGCCGGTCTCGCTGTCGCACGCGACGATCCGGGTGCGACCGGTCGAGCTGTCTATCCCCGCGACGATGGCCATGTCGAGATCATGCCTCAGCACGCGTCCGGACGCGGCAAGGCCCGGTGAGTGTTTCTCGTTCGGTACCGCCCCGGAGCCACCTCGGCCAACCCTCCGTCACCGCCCGGTCACGGGCGGAAGGTACCCCAGCTGTCGTCCTCGACCCGGGTGCGGTTGAAGTACGAGACCCGGTCGGTGACGGCGTTCGGCAGTTTGTCGCCGACCTTGTCGGCGACGGCGCCGGCCGCCTTCCCGGCCACCGCGCCGGCCTGCTGCTTGGCCTTGTCGGCGGCGCCCTGCACCTTGGGGTTCCGGGCGACCTGCCGGGTGACCTTGGCGATCTGTTCGTACCGCTGGCGACCGGCTCGCGAGCCCAGGACGTAGCCCGCCGCGAGTCCGACGATCAACGACAACTTCCACATGATCGGATTCCACCCTCTCCTGGCGGCCATTGCCGCAATGCCCTACCCGTCCATCGGGACGGCGAACCGTCCGCGCCTCCCAGCATCCCCGGGTGCCGTGCCGGGCGCGCGCGGGGCACGCCGGGCGGGGGTGCCGGGGGCGGCCGGGGAAAGCGATTGGCGGACCACCCCCCCGAGTGCGCTAATGTATGTCCCGCAGCGAGCGCCGAGGAGCCCGGGGAACCGGGGGCCGAAGCGGAAGCTCGATCCCCCATAGCTCAATTGGCAGAGCAGCCGACTGTTAATCGGCAGGTTATTGGTTCGAGTCCAATTGGGGGAGCTCAGGTGGCGGGCCTTCGGGTCGGCCGTCCTGGCCGTGGTGCGACCTTGGTCCACCGCGATCCCGCATAGCTCAATTGGCAGAGCAGCCGGCTGTTAACCGGCAGGTTTTTGGTTCGAGTCCAAATGCGGGAGCTGCACCGGGTCCGCCCGGTGACTGCTCAGAGCGAAGGCCCCCCGGTCGACCGGGGGGCCTTCGTGTTGTCCCCGCCGGCCCGCCCCCGGATCAGGCGGTGGCCTGCCGGTACAGCTCGGCGACCCGGTCGTCGAAGGTGATGCTGTACGAGGTGCCGGGCGTCTCGCCGCCCTCCTGGTAGCCGCCGATCACGCCGACCACGGTGCCGGTCGCGGTGACCCACGGGCTTCCGCTGGTGCCGTCGGTGTAGCCGCCGCAGTCGAAGCGTTCCTGGGTCGGACTCTGTGAGCGGGTGTGCGCCGAACAGGTGATCGGTTCGTCGCGCTCATTGGGATAGCCGGTCACCGAGACGGCGAGACCGAAGCCCTGGCCGGTGCCGAGCGGATTGCCGCCGACCGCGTCCTCGACCTCCCGGCCGCCGGCCGGCCGCAGCGTGACGAACGCCACGTCGTACTCGGGGTCGTCGTCGGACGCCCAGCGCGGATCCACGGTGATCGACCGGACCGGCCAACTCCCGTACGGTGAGTAGCCGTTGCGATAGCCGGGGGTGAAGACCAGGCCGTCCAGCAGGCCGATCCGGCGGCTCTGCACGCAGTGCGCGGCGGTCACCAGCAGATTGCGCCCCGGGCTGTGCACCACGCTCGCCGTACAGGCCCGCGGGCCCTGCGGGGTGCGGACCGAGAGGGTGCCGATCCGGTCGCCCACCGGGCTCTGCGGCGCCACCTCGGCGGTCGGCGCCTGCTCACCCCCACCGCAGGCGGTGCCGGTGGCGAGCAGCAGGGCCGCCAGCGCGGCCGCCTGGGCCGCACGCGCGGGCCGTACCGGGCGGGAGGGCATCGGGGCTCCGTCTCGTCCTCGGGGCGGGCACTGCCGGTCGTGCGGTCCGCCGTTCGTGAGGAAGATCTACCAGGCCGGGCCCGGCGACGCCAGCCCGGCCCGGTCAGCCCGTGGCCCGGTCGTAGAGGGCCTGCACGCGGTCGCCGAAGTAACTGCTGTACGAGGTGTCGGGGGAGTCGCCGCCCTCCTGGTAGCCGCCGATCACGCCGACCACGGTGCCGGTCCGGGTGTCCGGGTCGAAGTCGGTCACCCAGGGGCTGCCGCTGGTGCCGCCGGTCCAGTCGGGGCAGTCGATCCGCAGCTGGGTGGGACTCTGCTCGGAGGTGGTGTTGCTGCAGGTGATCGGGACTTCGCTGGTGCCGGGGTAGCCGGTGACCTTCACCGGCAGCCGGTAGCCGCGGTCGACGCCCAGCCGGTTGGCGCCGAGCACCTGCTGCACCTGCCGGCCGCCCTGCGGCTGGACCACCGCGAAGGCGACGTCCACGTCCGGATCGGCGTCGTCCTTCCAGGCCTGGTCGACGCTGACGGCCAGCAGCGGCCAGACGCCGCTCGGGGTCTCGCCGTCCCGGTAGCCGGGGACGAAGACCAGGTCGCCGCGTTGACCGAGTCTCGGGTCCCAGACGCAGTGCGCCGCGGTGACGATCAGATTGAGCCCGGCGCTGTCGACCACGCTGGCGGTGCAGAAGTGGTCGCCGTCCGCGTTGCGCGTGAAGACGGCGCCGACCAGGCCGTTCAGCACGGTGGCCTTGGCGGTGCGGGTGACGCCGGTGTGCTTGGCGAGCGCGCCGCGCAGCCGCTGCGGGGTCCAGCCGTGGGTGTCGGCGGGGGCCGAGGCCGGCCCGGAGCTCACCGTCGGGGTGGCCCCGCCGGGCCCCGCCGCGGTGGTGCAGCCCGCCGCCGCCAGCACCGCCAGCGCGGCGCCGACCGCCGCCACCTCACGTACCGTCATCCGCCCAGGCTCCCGGGGCCGCCGCGGGCCCGCCAGCGGGGCTGCTCCGGCCGGGGAGGCGTGTGTCCGTGCGCACCCATGTGCGCCCCCGGCGCGCACCACGGGTGATCGACCGGCTATGCTGCCCGGGACGGCCTTCCGGGGCCGTCTGCTGCTGCCGCGACCGGGTTACCGGCACGCGCGGCGAACCGGGGCGGTAGCTCAGCCGGTTAGAGCAGGGGACTCATAATCCCTTGGTCGTGGGTTCGAGTCCCACCCGCCCCACCTTTCGCCCGGACGACCGGGCTTGACCAGGTGTGGTCATCTGCACGAACTCTAGTGACCGGCGACTGTGGCGACCGTACCGACAGGCCGGGAATCACCCGAATAGGGCCGCGTCGGGGGTGCGTTGACGCCCCCCCGGCCGCCGATGGGCGGCCGGGGCCCCGTGAGACCGGCCGTGGTGGCCCGCCCCGGGGTCAGCCGAGCCGTGCCGGCTCCACGACCAGGTCGCCGTCGCCGTCGTAGCGGACCACGGAGACGGCCAGCTCCGGGTGCCCGCCCCCGGCCGTCAGCACCCGCAGGTCGCTGAGCAGCTGTGAGGGCTCGTCGACGTAGAACCTCAGCGGCTCCGGGGAGCTGGCCGCGAAGTCCAGCACGTCCTGGGCGCTCCGGCGGTGCAGCGCCCACTCCCAGGCCCGCCACGAGCGGCCCTGGTCCCGGTTCAGCACGCCGAGCCAGAGGTTGTCCTCGGCCGAGCCCCAGTCCTCGACGGTCTCGCCCCAGGCGCGGCTCCCCGCGAGGGAGACGGCCACCCGCCCGTCCCGCGGCCGGCTCGCGTCGATCACGGCGACCCGCTCGGCCACACCGGGGCGTGCCGCCTCGCCGCGCAGCAGGTCCCGGCCGGCGCTGCCCGCCCAGCCCGTCGGCCCGCCGTCCGGCTGGGCGTTGCTGACGACGGTGAAGGCCAGGCAGCCCGTCACGGCCACCACGGCGGCGCCCGAGCGCAGCCTCGCCGCACCCGGTCGGCGCGCCGCGCCCGCCGTCGGACCAGGGTGCGGTCCGGCGAGCGTCCGGCGGCCGAGCATCGGCAGCAGGCCGGCGGCGAAGCAGATCAGCCCGACCACCAGGAGCTGGTGGAGCATCTTCTCGTAGAAGTAGGAGGTCACGCCGACCGTGACCAGCTGGTACTCCATCACGCCGAAGCAGAGCAGCGAGACCGCGGCGAGGGAGCCGAGGGCCACCCGGCGCGGCCGGTTGGCGCGCGCGCTCCGCGTCAGCAGGGCGGCGAACGCGGCGACCACGAGCGGCAGCAGGAGGTGCCGACTGACCGGGCCGATGCCGCCGGGCAGCGTCAGGATGTCCGCGGTCCCGGCCGACTGCTGGTTGACGTACGGCGGGAACAGCGCGAGCGCACCGCCGGCCAGGGCGATCGGCAGGACGGTCGCCCAGTGCCGGAGCCAGCTGCGCCGGTTCACCACGGCCCAGGCGAGCACCGTGGCGGCGGCGGCCGGGAGCAGCAGGTAGTGGCCGAAGGAGATGCCGACCGTCAGCGCGGCCAGTACGGCGACCTGCTCGCGGGTGCGGTCGAGCGGGCGGATCGCCAGGCCGACCAGGATCGCGAGCAGGCCGAGGGCGAAGAGCTCGCTCAGGAAGCCCCGGCTGTGCAGGCGGGGCAGCTCGGCGACGATCAGGTAGGCGGTGGCCGGAACGGCGAGGGCCAGGGCGCGCCAGCCGCGCAGCGCGGGCCCGGCGGCGCGGCGCACCGCCCACAGGACGGCTGTCGTCAGCGCGGCCGTGACCAGGGTGAAGAGCGTGACGAAGAGCGACACCTGGGCGAGCGGCGTGCCCCGCTCGGTGCCCCCGTTCAGGAAGCTGGTCACCACGGCCAGCGTCAGGTGGCTGCCCTGCGGATAGGTCCCCAGGCCCAGCGTCACGGTGTCGAGGGCCGCGTCCCGCTGCAGGGAGGCGAGGCCGCCCAGGCGCAGGATGGTGTCGTAGAGGGCGGCGTGGCGGCCGAGGTCCTCGGCCTCCAGGACGGTGCCGAGGCGGCCGACGGCGTCCCGTCGCAGCAGCGGGTAGAGCAGGAACGCGGCGGCCGCGGCGGCGCAGACGAGCACCGGGCGGTCGTGGGTCGGGACGGCGCGGCGGAGCCGGGCGCGCAGCGGCAGCGGGACGGCGGCCGGCCCCGGGCGGCGGATCAGCCGGATCGCGACCAGGGGGACGGCGGTGGCCTCGGCCAGCGCCACCGGGTGCAGCCCCCAGGGCCAGTGGCCGGCCAGCAGGCCGAGCGCGCAGGTCCACCCGATCAGGGCGGCGCCGGCGATCACCAGGCGGTCGAACGCGGTGGCGCGCGACCCGATCAGGGAGGCGGCCGCGCACCAGAGCAGACCGAAGGTCAGCAGGTCGGCGGAGGCCAGGTGCAGCAGCGGTGGAAGTCCGAGGAGGACGGCGGCGAACCAGAGGCGCCGGGAGTGGGGGCGGCGGCCCAGCGGGCCTCGGAGCCGCCCACCCCCGGCGGAGCCCCGTCCCGTCGTCACCGGATCCGGCGCGGTTCTGACGGGTGTCGCGATCGACATCATTCCCCCATGAACATGCTGAAAAGTTGAGAATATCGAGTAGTTAGTATGAATATCCGTACCAGCACCAGTGTGAGCCATGGTGGACGGGCGCAGCGCACCGGGGAGGCCCGGGCGGGCGACGGTCGAGTCCCGGCTCCCGCGCCAGGAGCAGTGGGCTGCGCCGCCGGGGCGGCGCCATCGGCTCCGTATCCTGGCCCGATGCTCGAACCCGCACGGCTGCCCACTCCGCTGACGGACTGCACCGACGAGGCGTTGGCGCGGGTCGGCGTGGAGCTGCGGCTCAAGCGCGACGACCTGCTGCACCCGACGGTGCCGGGCAACAAGTGGCGCAAGCTCGCGCCCAACCTGGCGGCGGCGGTCGAGCAGGGGCACACCAGGCTGCTGACCTTCGGCGGGGCGTACTCCACCCATCTGCGGGCGGTGGCGGTGGCCGCCGGCGCGCTCGGGCTGGAGAGCGTCGGGCTGGTCCGGGGCGAGGAGCTGGCGGGGGCTCCGCGCAACTGGTCGCTGCGGGCGGCCGAGGCGGCGGGCATGCGGCTGGCGTTCCTGTCCCGGTCGGAGTACCGGGAGACGGCCGGCCGCTGGGCGTCCGATGCCGGGATGGAGGCCGCTCTGCAACGGCGCTGGGGCCCCGGCCTGGTGCTGCCGGAGGGCGGCTCCAACGCGTTGGCGGCGATCGGCGCGGCGGCCGTTCCGGCCGAGCTGCCCGACCTCGGCGATCGGGACGTGGTCTGTTGCCCGGTCGGCACCGGCGGCACCCTCGCCGGCATCGCGGCCGGCCTGCCGCCGGGTGCGCGGGCGCTCGGCGTGGCGGTGTTGCGCGGCGGCGCCGGGTACCTGGAGGGTGAGGTCGGCCGGCTGCACCGGGCCGCGTACGGCCGGGAGTTCGACAACTGGCGGATCGACCACGACCACCACGGCGGCGGCTACGGCAAGGTGCCGGCCGCGCTCGCCGCCTTCGCCGAGCGCTTCGAGCTGCGCCACGGGATCGGGCTGGAGCACCGCTACGTCGCCAAACTGCTCGCGGCCCTGTCGGACCTGGCCGCCGCCGGTGCCTTCCCGGCGGGCACCCGGCTGACCGCGGTGGTCACCGGGCTGCCCGATCCGCCGGACAGCGCCTAGCCGAAGGTCAGGTTGGCGCACGGGTCGGTGTCGGCCCCGCGGGCGTTCTCGGCGATGCCGGTCGGGACGCCGCCGGGCGTGGCCGTCGCGCCGGAGCCCGGACCGGCCGTCGCACCGGCCGTCGAACCGGTCGTCGGACCGACCGGGGAGCCGGTGGCGTCGAGCTTCGTGGCCGCCGCCGGGTGGTAGTCGCGGCCCAGTGTGACGATGATCCCCCCGGCGCCGGGCTCCTCGACCGAGCGGGCCTGCGGGAAGAGCAGCAGCAGCTGGTCGGCGGTGGTCCTGAAGGCCGGGTCGTAGGCGATCTCGGTGCGCAGCCGGCTGCCGCTGGTGGCGTCCAGGGCGACGTTCTGGAAGCCCCTGGCGCGGACCGCCTCCGCGCCCTTCCCGGCCAGCCCGGGGGTGCCGACGCCGTTGACCACGGTGATCGGCACGGCCGCCTGCTCGGGGGAGAGCGCGGTGGGCGAGGCGGCGGGCACGGCGGAGGCGGACGGGGAGGCGGACGCGGCGGTCGGGTCGCCCACCTGGCCGGTGCTCTGGCCGTCCAGCGTGCGGTCCTCCCGCAGCAGCTTCCAGAGGGTGTCCACGTCCGGGTGGACCAGTGCGACCCGGTCGCCGGCGAAGCGCCACGGGGTGGTGACGAAGGTGATGTCGGCGAGCTTGATGCTCTGCAGCGACTGGGCGAAGTCCACCAGCTTCATCGCGGTGCCCAGGCCCTCGTCCACGGTGAGCGAGCGGGTGGCGGCGTCGGCCAGCGGGAGCAGGGTCGGCAGCGAGAAGCCCTGGCCCTGGATCTTGCTGATCATCGCGGAGAGGAAGGCCTGCTGGCGCTTCATCCGCCCGATGTCGGAGTTGTCGCCGAAGCCGTACCGCGCCCGCAGGTAGTCCACCGCGGGCTGCCCGGAGAGCTTCTGCATGCCCTTCCTGAGCTTGATGTTGTGCGAGTTCACGTCGTTCGGGACGCAGACGTCCACGCCGTTGATCGCCTCGGTCATCGCGGCGACGCCCTTGAAGTCGACCACGATGGTGTGGTCGATGCGCAGGCCGGTGAGCGCCTCGACGGTGTTCTGCGTGCAGGCCGGGTTCCCCTGGGGGAACTCGCCTATGGTGAACGCCGAGTTGAACATCTGGTTCGTCCGGGGCTCCGTCCACCTGCCGCTCGGCAGCTTGCAGGACGGGATGGTCACCAGCGCGTCGCGGGGGATCGAGACGCCGACGGCGTGCTTGTGGTCGGCGTAGACGTGCAGCAGGATCGCGGTGTCCGAGTGGCCGACGCCCTCCTCGCCGCCGCCGAGGTCGGCGTTGCCGTCGTCCCGGGTGTCCGAGCCGAGCACCAGGACGTTGACCGGGACGGAGGCGCCCGGGGTGACCGGGACGGGGGCCGGGGGCCGCTCGGTGGCGACGCCGCCCGCGTCGAAGGTGGTGATGTTGCTGTCCAGCCGGTGGTAGAACCAGGCTCCCGCCCCTGCGACGGACAGCACCAGAACGGCGGCGAGCCCCACGGCGGTCCGTACGATGCGCCGCCGGCGCGTGCTGCTGCTCATCCTCCCCGGCCCCCCGTCTTCTGGTGTCGTTCCTGCGCACACCGGCCGTGGGAGGGCCGGTGCCAAGTCTCGAACGTTAGACGACTCGGGAGAGTGTTCGGTTACAGCCGATGGCCTGCCAATTCGGCCGGATCGGCCGCTGGGGCTGTGATGCTGCTCACGCCCCGGGGCCGGAGGCGCCCGCCAGCATCCGGCGCAGCAGGTCGCGCAGGGCCGTCCGCTCGTCCGGGCCGAGCGCGGCCAGCGGTTCGCGGGCGAAGTTCAGCGACTCGCGCAGCTCCTCCGAGGCGGCCGAGCCGGTCTCGGTGGCGGCGACGAGCTTGACCCGGCGGTCCTGCCGGTCGGCCTCCCTGGTCACGAAGCCGCGGGACTCCAGCCGGTCGACGATGCCGGTGATGTTGGACGGCTCGCAGCTGAGCGTCTGGGCGATGTGGCGCATCGGCATCGGTCCGCGCCGCAGCAGGGCGAGGACCTTGGCCTGGGCTCCGGTGAGCGAGCGGGCGGCGGCGGCCTCCTCGTACTCGCGGTGGAAGAGCGCGACCAGATTGGCCATCAGGTCGACGACCTCACGGGTGATCTCGTCGGGCTGCGGCGTGGCGGCCCCGGTCGGCTGGGTGTCCATGGGTGACAGTCTACCTGAACAGTTGACAACATGAACCTTTCATGTCCATCGTTACTTCAGTCGCTCAACCTTTCAGGTCGAGCGGTATCACCGGGGGACCACCCAGAAACCTCAAGGAGCACCACCGATGGCAGAGCAGGAAGCGCCCGCCACCGCCCGCGAATGGCACCTCGCCGCCCGTCCGCAGGGCTGGCCGGTCCCGACGGACTTCGCCCTGGTCCAGGCGCCGGTCCGGGTCCCGGGTCCCGGCGAGATCCTGGTGCGCAACACCCACCTCTCGGTCGACCCGTACATGCGCGGCCGGATGTGAGGCACTTGACAAAGAGTAGTCCTGTCCTGACCTGCAAGAACGGGAAGCCCCCGCCGATCCGGCGGGGGCTTCAGCTGTTTCCT